>JASHWD010000081.1 GCA_030044235.1 Candidatus Parvarchaeota archaeon
TAAAAGATATGCTAAAAACGAAAAGCACGACTCCACCTATTACTATTATTATAAGGGACACCAGAACCAGAAGCACGCCCTGTTCCATTAAAGGCCACCAAATAACCCGGAGAAATAAGTAAAAGGTGAACTGCTATTTGCGCTTGCATAGTATAAAATCAATACTATCGCTATCGCTACTATGGCAGTAGCCATTACTATAATCATCCAGATTATTCTCCATTCTACGCTTCCTTTATTGTTCATATTATTGGCCTAGACATGAAGAACAGAGCGGACTATCGCCCGTTATGCATGCAGGATCACTCGTATCACAGTTCTGTATATCCGTCGCGTTATCAGCGACTATAGTACTTTGTTGACAGCTTTCAAGAGCGGCGGTGTTTGAAGGATTTAGAACCTTGCAATTTTGTATTACATTCGGATAAAGACTAGGGTTATTTATGCAATTTTGTACCGCACTGTCAGAACCGTGGCCGTTTGTCCACAAAGTATAGTAGCACCAATTAGTTATGCAAGTTATGTTTGCTGTTGCTTGGTCATAACAGGCATTGGTTAGGTAGCACCTGAACAGGGGTGTTCCTTCCATCCTGTTTGGATATCCATATTCCGCTTGAGTGAACTGATTTTCGATTATGTTGTTGTTATTACAGCCTACGGGGAAAACTTCGGAAAAATTCTGATAGAAGATAAAAAACACCACAAGGGCCACTACAAGCGCGAAAAGCACTTCATACCATATGAACTCCTCGGTGTTTCCAGCCATGAGTATAGTTGCTTCTAGTATAATTTAAGTTTTGATTTTAGCGCCGTAAATCTAAAACAATGACTTAATCAAGAACTCGATCGTGTAATACTACTTCAAACCATTTATATTGGCCATTTTCTACGAGAAAGTAAGAGCCAGAAACGTCCATGTTCTTATAGGTTTTTTGGGCCCTTGCTTCGGCGATTTTCTGCTTGCTGACTGCAAGATTGAAATATAAGCCGGTCTTACTTGGTCTTCTTGCATGCACGGGTCTTGGTCTTCTAAAGCCCCCTTTAGCCACCCTAACTCTTACGATTACGTAACCAGGTTTAGCTTTGTAGCCCAGCATCTTCGCTCTTGTGAGCCTTGTCGGTCTTTCAACTCTCTCAAGGATCGAGCCTTTCTCTGCGCTTAGAAGCAAGGCTCTTTTTGTAGCCTTGTCTTTGAACATCAATCTTTCGTTGTCTCTTATGTACTTAAATGACCCCATAAAGTTTAAGTATAAATCTCAGGATATAAATATCTTGTTATTCTCGATCCAAGGCTAATTATCCGCTAACGGATCCTTCTATTTCTATTGATTTGCTTACAAGATAAGTGTCATTGGACGGTTTGTAATATACACCAATCGAAGCCGAATAAGACGATTGCAAAGATACCGTTAGGTTGCATTCAGCATAGCCCAAGTCAGGCACATATAAATCCGGAAGCGCAGAGCCGGTTATCGTCTTGTTTTCTGTTGTGCTGTAGCATCTAGAAAAATCAAGATTTACGCTTGACTCGATAAACGATATATTAGTCACGTTTATATTCTCATTCAAAAGATTTTGGAAACGTATGTAGTAGAATCCCGTCGTATTACAGCCTGAACCACAGTATCCCTGCCCGGTTATGCTCAGACCCGCGAACCCGGAATATGTGGTAGAAGGAGCAACGGCGAAGATGTTCGGGTAAAATATGAAAAGTATCGCTAAAGCAGCAGCGATTATTATGAATGCAATGCTGTAACCAAGAAGCAGTTCCAGCGTGCTTTGTGCCCTAGCCATAGAATAAGTTTGAGGTCTGGATATTTAAGAATAGCCTTGGACGGGGATTGAACCCGTGACCCCCTGATTACGAGTCAGGTACTCTACCACTGAGCTACCAAGGCTCATTCAAAATCTACTTTATTTTTATTTACGGCCCTCAAGTACGAGTTTTCGCTTATTATGTGTTTTTTTACGTCAAAAGACTTGCCACAGGAAAAACATTTTACTGATTTAAGAGAACTGGTTCTCCTGTACTTGCCGCAATTCGGACATCTTACTACGTAGCTATTCATGTAAGCTCCGGCTAGCTACTTCTCTCGCAAGTTCTAAAAAGGCTTTTGACGCAAGGCTCTTTTGATTTTGCCAGACTATGGGGATTCCTTTTTTTAGTGCCTCAAAAACGTTAAAGTCTTCCGGTATCTTCCATATATTTTTTGTTTCTACTATTCTGCTTACTTCGGCGTCGTTCATGTGCCCGCTTATCTTCTTGTTGACGCGATTTAGAACAATCCCGAGTACTCTAACTCCGGAAGCCATGCTTTCTTCATTTAATTTTTTTGCTTCTATCATCGACGCTATTTCCGGCATAGAAACTATCAGCATAGAAGCATTTTTAATTAGTTTTACGAAATCCAATCCGGCGGAAGGTTTCGAATCCAGGATTAAGAAGTCATAAGACTCTGCTATTCTGCCCAAGTGATGGAAAAGGTTTATTAGTTTATACTGGGCGTTTCCGTCGCCTTTGTTTTTGAAGACCCTTGCTGGCAATATGTGGAGGTTTGGATTTTCAGTTTTGTATATCGCCTCGTTTACCTGAATCTTGCCGTTTAGCACGTCCTCGAGCGAATTTTTGTAGCCTACAAAACCATAATATATAGCTACATGCGGGGTATCAAGATTTGCGTCTACTATAAGTACCCGCTTTCCGATACTGGCTAAAGCAGCCGCCAGGTTTACCGAAACAGTAGTTTTGCCTACTCCGCCCTTTGGGCTCATCACGACTATAACATTTGATGGCATATTATACTCTATAATCGAAGCAATAAAAATCTTGCTTAAATATATATCTGGCTTAGAAAACTAAATGCAGCCAGAACCTAAAAAGTGCTATATCTGCGGGAGAGAGTCCGTATTTTATTCGGAATATCTAAAACAAGCGCTTTGCAAAAAACATCTTGAAAGGATGCTTACAAAGAGGATACGAAGTACGCTTATTTCCAAGAATTACAAACAAAGAAAATTTAGGCTTTCATCGGACGGTTCAGACGGTTACAAAATAGAAAAATTCGTGTTCAGAGAAGACGCTAATAGCAGCCTAAAGCTCATGAACTTTACGCTGGAGGATTTCTCCTTATCTGTATTGGATTATTTCTTGACCGGGAGCAAGCCAAAGCAGAAAATAGGTTCAAAGACTTTTTTTAATCCTCTTTACAATACATCCGACTTAGAAATCGCAGCTTTTCTTGCATCCAAAGGCGAGAAGACAAAGCCTAGGAAGATCACCAAGAGGCAGAAATACCTTATGGATTTTATAAGAGATATTGAGAAAAGAAGGCCGGGCGGGATGCTTTCGATGGTCAAGATGGGTGAGAAAATAGGTATAATCTAGTTTATTTTATTCGTGTATAATATTTTTTTTCGGTTAATCTGCCCCAACTGAATTTGCCTTCTTCTGTCACTTTGCTCACGGATATTTCACCCCTCTTTAAGGCAAGATAAAGGTAATGGTAGATAAGGCGCTTTGAAATTTTCGGATGAATCTCTTTAAGTAGTCCAAAAACCTGGTAGCCGGTCAACCTTTTCCCGTCCAAAGAATTTATTATGTCAGAAAATAGTTCCTCATTTATTTTTTTTACCATGTAATCTACTGACAAGCCGGTGCGATGTCGTTTATCGACATGCAAGTATATTTTAACAATTGTTGTTCTGCGGTCGACTCACTGGAGAAGCCGCCGATTTTATAATATTCGGCGTAGACTCCGCCAAAGAATACAAATGGCACCTTTCCATCACTCAGAGATGTGAACACCTCCGCTGAACCTGCCGGCGCCATTACGCTGCTAGAATTTACATTGTATGAGGTTATATTGAAAGTATAAGCACAGAAGTACGGACTATAAAAACTTCCGTTGATGACCGATCCGGATATCGCAAACCTAGAAGTAACATTTGCGAAGGCATTTATTTCCGTCGCACAACTCTGGCAGTTATTTGCATAGAATAATATCATTGTCGACTTATTCGCGGCGCAAAGACTTGAATTGGAAGCTACGACGCCAGAAAACAGCGGAGACGTCTGCTTGAACGAATAAAAGGAATTTAATGAATTGATTTCTTGTAAAAGAACAAGACTAAGGATAGCGAATCCAACCAGGACCGCGATATACACGTATTTGTATTTTTTAAGAGACTTGACGTTGTACATAGAAAGATATATTTAAATCGTTTAGTTCGCTTTGCTTGCATGAATTAGAGCTGTCGTTTATGCAGATATTTGTAACATCTGCGCCAGCGCTGGAATATATATTGTAATAAGTTTGCGTTTCGAAATTGTTGATATTCGATATCAGATTAAAAACAGTAAGAGAACTATTGCACGCCTCTTTTAGCGGATAATAATAGATTTCGTACTGAAACGGAACAGGCAGATAAATCGGATCCGTCTCTACAGTACCATTCGATAAGTCTAAAATATATTGTGGTATCTGTTGCAGTTTTATAAGCGAACTAACGACGGAAGATTCGCTACTTTGGTTCGTTGAATTCAGGACAGAAACGTCATATAGCAAAGGACTAAAGAAAGCTGAACTGGACACCGAATCGGGAGCGGATTCTATGGAATCATAAGCCTCATAGTATGTAGACGCTGTAGAATTATAGAGAGCATACGCTGTCGAATAGTTCATAAATTTCATTGTAAAGTTATAAAGCGAATCATTTATGTAAGAACAGTAAGGTAGAGTAGGGTCTATGATGCACAGCGTGTATTCTCCGACATCCGTACTTATGTTTGTATACGCTTCATAAGTCGTGATGTTTTCTATAGCAAGAATAGCAGGGATATTATAGTAAAACGGTTCGATCCCGTAATTGCAATTTATTATCATCTCATTATTTGCAGGTACTTGATAATAAGCGGAAAGAGAAGTGTTGCTATAAAATCCGTATTTTCCAAGGAAATCAGATAAGTCAGCTTGGTTAGTCAATGCTGCGGTATTAGCAGATTGGTTTGTATTTGAAGTCGAAATAGGATTTAAATTGAATGCAGGGTAGAGATAGAGTACAATAGTAAGTGCCGCAGCGAATACAAGTACAGCTGCAAGTAAAACAGTCGTGTTTTTATTCATAGTCCCTTTGTATCGCGTATCTCTTTTGCAAGTAAATCGGGATTAATGGTCGCCTTCTTTACTTCTAAAATATCGTAAGGAGTGGTCTTTCCGCCGAAGAATTTTAGTTTAAAATGTCCATGTCCACTCTGTAATATCGCCCAAGTGGTTTCTTTTTCTCGGATCGCGGAAAGTTTTTTAATTATGCCCGCTAAGTCAAACAAAAGCATAGGATCGCACTGACTAAATCCAATGTGCTTTTTTGGAGCTACGACCATCTCAAAATCTGCCTTTGGTGCAAAAGGCACATAGACTAAGAAATTTTCTGTGCTGTAAATCTCCCTGTTACCAGGGTTCTTTAAGGATTCGCATTCAAAGCACCCCTTTGCCTCTTTTCTGGGAATTGGCAGCAATAGTAAGTCAAAATATCCATGCTCTTCAGGCGCTCTTGTTATCACAAGGTTTTGTCCAAGGTTGTATTTGTTAAGAGCATCCAATCTGTCTTTTAGTATAGCCAATAACTCTTCGATCTCTTCTACGGTGTAGGTCTTTAACTTATCCTCATGCTTCTCATTGTCTACTACGACTTCCTCGTATCCATCCGCAGGTGAGCTTTTGAAGAATTCTCCGCTTAATTCATATTTCGATGGCTGCACGTCGTCCTTTATTTCAAAAGCCCTAACTAATCCATGACTGGATGGAATCGAAAAGACTTCTTTGCCTTTTTCTTTGCAGGCCTTGCATCCATCCACCTTGCTCGTTATAAGTGTAAAAGAAAGTGATTCCGGGTCAAGTCTAAACTCGTTCATCATATTAAGCGGTGCCTTTTACTCTGCTTATTATCTCTGCGTAAGCCGGCCTTGTTATCAAGACGCCTATCAGGGACGCAAGTATCGTAGTCAATGCGAAGCCGGTGAAAAGACTTGCGGTAGAGAAAAGCAATGGAAACATTATCGCGGCAAATGAGAAGAAAGATACGAATATTATAAAGAACGCTCTCTTTACCCTCTTTTTAACTGCCGCGTATTCTACTTGCGCTGCGCCCCTTATTATTTCATCGCTTATTATTATCTGGTCGTCTACCGAGATACCTATGCTAGCTATGATCCCTGCTATGCTCGGTATGTCTAAGGTCCAGTGTATGAGTGCAGCTAGGCCGATTACGATAACTATTTCGGCCACACTTGTACCTAAAATAAGGGAGGAAACTCGGTAGTCTCTATATCTCAAGAAGACGACTATCGCCACGGCTATGAATGCCGCGAAAAGCAAAATGTAGATTTCATTTATGAACTGTGAACCGGTAGTAGAAGATACGGATTGTATTGATATTATTTTTATTGGAGTGGGTAAGCTTCCACTTTCAAATACAGATTGAAGCGTTTTCATCTGAGTAAGCGCCTGTTGGTAAGAAGAGGCAGACCCGCTTATCGTTATAGTCTGTTCAGCCTGGCCTTTAAGATCAGAAGATATTGACAAAGAAGATATTTGTTTTCCATTTAGATAGAGTACTATAGGTTCGGTAAGGTAAGCCCCGCTGACCGAAAGGTTTCTCGTGGCATCTGCAAAGTTAGTTGCTGCTTGCTTAGTTAGCTGTATGCCAAAATTGAATTGGTAAGTGCCGCTGCTAAGGGTAGGAAGCGTCTCTCCTCCGTAAGGACAGCTAGATGTCAGACAGACCGTAAGTATACCTTCGCTTTTATTGGTGCTATTCAGTACAGTGTCGTTGCCGATGGTCGCATAGAAGATGCCCTGATTTTGTATAAGCGAAAGAGCCTGGCTTTCACCTACGTTTGGCAGGCTTACCAGGATATAAGAACCCTGCGAAAGCGTCTGGATAACGCTTACCGATATGCCGCTCAATCCAAAAGTGTTAAGTCTAGTTTGAAGAATAGTCTGGAGATTGTCTATAAGGGTCGTGTTGGTCGTCTGTGTGGAGTTTGGGACTACAGTTATTTCGGTGCCGCCTATTATGTCAAGACCATAATCGAGTGTCGTGAACGGCACGTCCTCTGCCTGTATGACACTAGAGTTTAGCGGCGCAGTCTTTGTAACAGGCACGGTAACTGTAGAAGTCGTGTAGACGTAAGGGAAAACTTCGTTCTTGTATGTTATGGTCACAGTGGCGTTTATTTTTGCCGTCTGGTTAAGCGCAGAATAGAATTGCTGTGCGTTGGCTACCTGTATTCCATTTATCGAGGTCACTATCGAACCGGTAGTAAGAGTAGTAGAACCTATTGCACTTAGATTACCGAGATAAGAGTTCGTAGACAAATAAATTAATTGAGCGCCGTTCACGTTGAGTATGTTTGGCTGTATTGCCAGAAAAGCTATGATTATAGCAACCAGCATTATTATTACTCTCCAATTAGTCAACAATGATCTAGCTTTATTCATACTACCTTATTTGGTTCTTGTTTTGGAGCCTCTTCCTCTTTATAGTCTATACCAGAAAGTTGCACCGACCCGTTTAGTATCCAGACGGTAAAGTCGTCGAATATTACACCGATTATAAGTATTATCGCTATCTGCTGTATCGTTGAGTTGGTGGTGCCGAAGAACAGCACTATAAAAGTTATTAAAGCTGCCGCGTCCATGGTGAGCGAAGTCTTTATGGTATGTATGAGTCTGTACTTCATGCTTGCTTCTCCTCTTTTCAGTATGTTGGTAGCAAGTATTATGTTTCTGTCGGCGGAGTAACCCATTATCATAAGTATTCCGGCTATAGAAGCTGTCGAGAAACTTATTCCGAGAATGTCAAGCACGCCGACAACGTTTATTATGTCGCTGACTATGCTTATGACATTTGAGAATGCCTGCGAAGGGTTCCTGAAATAGAAAAGCGAGACTACGGCCACTAGCACGAACGCCACGCCTAAAAGTATGACCGAATCATACAATGAACCCTGGGCGATTTGTGCGCTTACGTAATCTACATTCGAATTTGCTGAGGTCAATTTTATACCAAGGAAAGCTGCTGCAGCATTTGTAAGTACAGTAGCATTGACATTAATCCCCGCCGTTATGGAGTACCCTGTAATCGCATTTGAAAATTGGGAATGTAAAACCGAAATAGAAACCGGTGTGCCTAAGACAGACGACAGATTACTCGCGAGAAGGGTCGGCGAGACGCTTATATTTGTATTTATACCTAGCGATATCCCGCCTGCGAGCGAAATGTCCTCATTCACCAACTCACCATGGACATGATAGTAGTAACCTATAGATGCGGCAAAAAAGATTATGAAGGCTATTGGTATAAAGACCATTTTCTTATAATTTTTTAGGTAATAGCCGACTATTTTGTCTATAGTACCGTTAAGGGTTTTTCTTATTCCTTGCATAAATGTCTATAAATCCGATGTTTTTATACTATTAAAAAGTTTCACGAATCATCTATATGCCATAGGGAATTAAGCAAGCTGGCTTACTTTGTAAAGCTTATCGAGTTCCGCTAGGCTAAGGCCCCTTATTTTTTGGTACGTTGCTGTCACTACAGGTCTCAATGGGCCTTTATAATCGCTTCTCATGCTGTAACCTGGCGTAAGATTATCTAGCATCAGCGAATTCAGGTCTTTAGGACAGTATTCATAGATGTTTCCCCTTAGAACATATAAATTATGTGATTTTACTTCGCCGTTTGGAGACACTCCGCTAAATCTTTTTTTGAATTCATCAGTAAGATATTGAGTCAATCCGTCATCGAGTCCACTCGCATTCATCGCCAGTGAGAACCTTATCTCGTCCACATTTTGTAGTATCCAGTTTAGCTGCTTATTACGACTTATTTCTTCTACTTTCTGGACCTTCATCGATATATTTTCCAAGCGCTCCCAGAACTCTACCAGGTTTATAGTTTCGACTTCTATAAGCTCGCAGACTTTTTTATTCCCTTCCCTGTATACTACGGCGATGTCTACCGGCCACTGGGCTTTCTTTTGACTGTGATCATGACGTCTTTTTAGTTTCTTTTTGCTCTTGCGGCTGTACAGTGTTTGTGGACCTATGTACATCAAAGGATGCTCCATCTCTACCCATTCAACGTCTTTGGTCCTTTCTAGGTAAGTGAAAACGGAAAGCTGCATAAGCTTGTGTTTTAGAGCCGAACCGCCGTTGGCTTGGACAAGAGTAGTTGAAAGTATATCCTTAAGATTCGGTTCTGTATTGCTTGGCGACATAAACGACTTAATTAATAATATAGAGATTATGCGTTATATTAATACTATGTTATTTTAAAATATTCTATGCGTGGGCAGTTCTCAGTAGAATTCGTAATAGACGTAAGCTTTATACTGATAATAGTCGCTTTCCTTATAGTCTTCTTTGCTTCCTTTGTGAACACGGATCCTAGCGTAGTAACAATGAACACAATGTGCAACCAGATATCACAGGGCATAGACAGCGCTTCTTCATCGGCTGGATTTTCTTCTACGCAATACGTTTCGTTGATTAATACCACCTCGCAGCAGTTTTACAACATTAGCGTATCAAACGGGATAGTGATAATCGAGCTGCTCGGTCCGAACGGCAAACAGCCTTCGCTCATAGCGAACACAAACGTGGTCTCCTGCGGCGCGGATACGAGAGCCACCGCAAACGAGACCTTCGGGCTCTCCAATCTTGTGATATATCCGAACTCAAGCAAAATAGACCTTGCATATTTATACGGAAACTATTCCGACGATAGCGCTTATCCTTTGACTATATCCGGGGGAGGATTTTCTGGTAATACCAGCCTTTACATTTTATATCAAAATGGCACTTCTTCTTTGTTAGCTAATTACAATCCGTCCGAAGCCGCTAGCGGTTTTACATATATTAGCTTGCTTAAGATAGAGACGTTGCCTACGGGAGATTACCAGTTCTATGCTCAGGAAGACTTGGATAATTCTATACACGTATCGCTACCTTTTTCGAAGACATAGGCTTTTTAACACTAAGTTGTAGTGGTCTTTTTTTGCTATAGCATTTAAATATATCCAATTACTCAGGTCTTTATGAAAACAAAAGCACAGTCGGCTTTGGAATACATGATGACTTATGGCTGGGCCATATTAATCATCGTAATCGTAGCTGCTGTCCTGTACTCGCTGGGTATTTTTAGCCCATCGAGTAGTGTAGCTGCAACTTCAACCGGATTTGCTCCGTTTGTAGTTTTGTCGCAAAGTTGTGGTACATCAGGTTTGTCTGTAACACTAGGTAATGATGCCGGTGGAGCAGTAGAACTTGTTAACTGGACTGAAACAACGGAAACCGGAATGGTTAATAACTTTAAATCCGGCCCA
>JASHWD010000082.1 GCA_030044235.1 Candidatus Parvarchaeota archaeon
GACCTGATCTTCGGACATGGTCGTGCCAAAAGGTTGCGTGAGTGCGCCCCTGAGCCAATCCGGAAGTTCTAGAACTTCTCCTTCAATTAATTCCATTGTATTTACCAAAATTTAATACCAGCCACGACTTTTCATCGCCATGGCTACTCTGTCTAATGCGATTATATAAGCGGCGTCTCTGAGTGTTATCTTTACATTTTTGGCCTTATAATCTTCTTGTGTTTTCATAACTTCGTTAAAAGATCTCGTCACTAGCTTATCTAATCTTGAATAAACCTCATCTAGAGACCAGTAATAATCTTCATTATTCTGCACCCATTCAAAGTAAGATACTATAACACCACCGGCATTTACTAAAAAGTCCGGTAAGTCCATAATTCCTCTCTGAGAAAGTATCTTGTCCGCTTCTGGTGTAACTGGCCCATTCGCAAGTTCTAAAACCATTTTCGCTTTTATCTTAGATGCATTGCTTCCGGTTATTTGATTCTCTATGGCCGCAGGTATCAATATATCGACATTAGTTTCGAGTAATTGCTCATTAGTTATTTTAGAGCCCGCCCCGGAGTCCGCTACGCTGCCTCCTTTTTCTGTTGCGGCGACTAATTTATCATAATCCAAACCTTTTTCAGAATAAACTCCTCCCCCTACGTCGCTAACAGCTACAACTTTTGAACCAAAGAGCTTTGTCACTAAATCGAAAGCGAATTTGCCCGCATTTCCGAAACCTTGTATAGCTACACGTGCAGTCTTCAGGTCTAATCCCATCCTTTTCGCTGCTTCTCTAAGTATGTACATCGCGCCCATCGCTGTAGAATTAAATCTTCCTTCCGATCCCCATATCTCCAGCGGTTTTCCGGTTATAACACTGAATTCATCGTAACCTACCATTTTGCTATATTCGTCCATCATCCATGCCATAGTCTGTGCGTTTGTATTTACATCTGGTGCTGGAACGTCTACTTTTGGCCCTATGAATTTGCCAATGGCACGTATATAATCTCTTGAAAGTCGCTCTAATTCGCCCGAAGAAAGTTTTGTAGGGTCGCATATAATCCCTCCCTTTGCGCCGCCGAATTGTATTCCTGCAAGGGCACATTTCCAAGTCATCCAAGCGCCTAGCGCCTTTACGGTTTCTAATGTCTCCTGCGGGTGAAATCTTATGCCTCCTTTTCCTGGACCTCGTGCATTATTGTAAAGAACCCTAAAGCCAGTGAATACCTCAGTTTTTCCGTTGTCCATCTTTAACGGTATATTCACTATAACAGTTTGCATCGGTTCCCTTAGAATCTTGTGAGCCTGGGGATCTAGATTCATTATTTTAGCCGCTTCATCAAGCTGCGCCTGCGCTATTTTAAAAGGATTTAAATCTTCCATTATTATCGCCCCCTATTTTCTTCAAAAAATACTTCATAAATAGAATAGTAATTGTTTGTATTTATGCCTTACTTAAATTTCTTGAATTAATATCTCAATCCATGCTGTTCCAGAGATATATCGATGCTATAGTTCTATACGGTATCCAGCGATCGGACAGCTTAAGGAGCTTATCTGCATCGGGTAACTTTCGCATTTTATAGACTTTCTGCACTGCTTTTCTTATTCCTAGGTCGTCGGCTGGAAACACGTCTGTTCTACGCAAGGTACCGATTAGATACATTTCTGCGGTCCATCTTCCTATACCTCTAACCTCGTCAAGTTCTTCTATTATTCTAGAGTCTTCCATCCTCTCAAATTTTTTAAGCTCTAGTCTTCCGTCTACTATGCGCTCACAGAGGTCTTTAAGATAAGAATATTTTTGAGGGGATATACCTGCGTTCCTTATGGTTCGTTTATTTGTCTTTAAGAAAACTTTTGGGGATGGTAATTTTCCACCGTACACCGCTTTTAATCTCTTTAAGATAGAATCTCCGGCGCTTCCTGAAATCTGCTGGAAGATTATAGACCTTACCAAAGAACCATAATGATCTGGTTCCCACCATTTTTTCGCGTTTCTCCATACTTTTTCTGTGCCCATTTTTTTTATAAGATTTCTAAGAACGGTATCATTTTTACCGATATGTCTTACTCCTGCAAGCCACACGGATTTATCTGCTATTGATTTATATTTTCCCACAACTGAGAATAGAAATACGTTGATTTAAATATATTTAATAAAAATAACGTGGGCCCGAGGGGATTTGAACCCCCAACGCACTGGTTAAGAGCCAGTTACTCTACCGAGTTGAGCTACGAGCCCGCATAAGTTTTAAACATCGACAATTAATAAAACTAATTTATTTTATCCATATAAGTTTAATTTACATGTTGTAATTCTTATATAAATTATTGTAAAAATTACAATTATTTTGGTTATTTTTTATACATTTTAGAATAAAAAACGGTTAAATACTTTTACTACTCTCTAGATATTTATCGATTTTATGTCTGAGAGTGGAGAAGCTAAAAAGATAACCCTAGATAGTTTCTTGGAGGACGATCTATGGTGGGAAAATGACTTCAAAGATACATCGCAGATACCACTCGACTTCGTAAGAGAGCCAAAAACAATAGAGGCTGAACAGAATACCGATTTTGTATATGATCCATATAACAAAATCGTCGGGCATGAAAAGGAAAAAGCAGCTTCAAAAGCGGTAGTAAAAGACGCGCTAAAAACATTTGCTTACATTAAAAAACGCTGGAACGAATTGAGGGCTAGCGGTCTTAAAGAAAACGACCCACCCGGGCACTGTATAATAGACATATTACGAGAGGAAGTGCCTCCTATGCCGATGATAATTAGAATAGGCCCATACGGTAGCAGTAAGAGTCTTCAACAAAGGTGCGAAGAAGACTTTTTGTTCAGAGAGAGAGAAAAATATGGCCTTCATGGTTATGATTATTATACTATAAGCGATTACGAATCGCCATTGGGCTTTTCCCTTAGACAAACTGAGTCGCCCCGCGGCCAGGTTGCGATAGACAATTATTTCTTCAAAAAAGAAAATAGAGCCAATTTATTTAGTTTCTTGAAATGGACCGGAATTAGCGTTGCTGGTTTAGCGATAGCTGGAGCAATGGCAGAACTTGTAACCCAATACTGGTGGGAGTCCCAGCTTTTTGGAGAAAATCCTTTGGAGTGGGTAGCTACAAATATGGCTACAGTTCTTCCATACATAGAAGATTTGGTGTTTATAGCCGGCGTTCCTACTGCGTTGGCACTATTCAAAAAATGGATAAACAAAAACAAAAGTGATGATCCAAGTCTTCTTTCTACAGGAGGCGAGATGGCCCCGACTTATGTTGGACACGAAACCGTCGACAAGTTATGCGGTGAATATACTCATGATTCTGATGCTCCGGCACAATTTAGACTTAAACTAGGCGACATATTAAAAGCGAACGAAAAGATGCTTACTATAGAAAACCTTCATTCACTTTCTCCAGACGTGCAGAAAAATCTTTCTCAGATAATAGAAGAAAAGGTTGTAGACGTAGCCGACTTACCAAGAGAATACAGAAAGTTTGTTTATACTCTTATATCAGCGGGAATAAACACGGATAAGCTTTCATCTGTAGTAGAATCGTTACAAAATAGAATAAACTACGCAGATATATTGAACGTTGTAAACAATGTAAGCAGAGACGAAGAACAGATATACAGTTTTCCAGAAACCAATACTACGATTTCAGTTGATTCCGGGAAAGGCATTAAAAGAAACAAGAAAAATGAGCGACATCTTGCTCTGCTATTGGGCGACATAGCCGATCATATGGGCGGACGTCCTTGGAAGAAAGAGGCTTATCAAGAATTTGTAGACTACTGTTCAAGATTGGCTGATAACTCTGGCGAACTCCACATAAGCAGACGTGTTATAAAATTGCCGAAGAAAGCGGAGGACTTCGCAGAAGCTGAAAAAAGCAAATACGTTGAACAGAGACACGTTGCTATGGCGGAAAGGGAACTTAAATCTATAACTCAGTCTGTTATGGAAAGAAAACTTTTAGATTATGCAGTAGAACAAATGGCGTCTGTAGATAACACACAAAAGATTGGACGAGTAAATGTTGCACTAAGTTATCACGATAACCTGCTTAAAGGAATGGAACCTGGCACGCCACTTGAGATATACGATTACATACAAACTGAAGATTACATAGGCTATGTCGCCCCAATAACTGCAGTTAAGGAATCTACCAAAAGTGACGAATCTAGTCTTGAAATAATAACAAAAGATAAGACGCTAGACAAAGCTTTCCTAAAGAATGCACTCCTTTCCATGCTTGCAAAGGAGGGTAAGGATTTACATGGCAGTAAGTTATACGTGTCGGTGCCATCTTTAAAAGACGATGATGCAATACTCGGTGGGGCGTATGTAGCGGTTAGATCTGTTTTGGAAAACAGACCTGTTAAACAGGACAGCTGCTTGGCTACAAAGGTAACCGAAGCTGGAGAAGTTAGCTCAATACCTAGATTGAATTCCAGACTTTTCTATCTTGACGGCAAAACAAGGGAAGTTGTAGTTTCGGGTTACGATAAAACACATAAGATTGAAGACCGCGATGGTAAAAGTTTATACCCTAGTGTTAAGTTTACCGCAGTTGATAATTTAGAGAACCTTTACGGTTCGCTGGTGAGCTCTTAATGGCAAATGAAGAAAAGAACAAGTCAAAATACGAACAAATATACAGAGAAGAACTAGACAGAGTTGCTGGAGAACACCTTTGGAACGGTTTCAAACGCGCTCTGGAGTACATAGGTATAAATGGGATGCCTACAGGTTTTCTTCCTTATAGGGCACAAAAATGGATAAAACAGAGAGTTCAGTCGTTTTCACCGAGAGTCGCAAGCATAGCCTCAGCTGCTTACCTAGGAGTAATAGGTTATTATATTTTTAATCTTTCGACGATGAATTTTTCTGATGTCAGTAGTGGCTCGTTTTTCCAGACTTACTCTTCGACCATATACGATTTCACGCTATCTTCCCTTCTATTTAAGACGGTCGGTGGCTACTTAATGCTAGATACGCTGCGTGCACCTATCAGTTATTTCCGTAGACCACACGGAACTTTGGCGGCGGAAGGGGTCGGATACCTTGGCAAACTGCTTAAAAAAGCAGAATCCAGCAACAAAGAAGTAAAAGAAATCGCTGAGAAGAACGCAAAGAAAAGGATTGGTATTATGGAAATATTAGAGACGGACTCGGAAAAACGCGCGGCTTTTGCCGAATTGAATGAATTACAGGCTGAACTATACGCCATTAGGAAGAGCTCTCCATCCGAAGAACCGAACGTATTGAAAAAAGACATAAACGATCTTAGAAAGCGAATGGGTTTGGAAGAAATATTATAAAGCTAAATGACTATATTCTAAAGCTATTGATAAACAATAACAAAGAAGACTTAAATATAAAAAAACTGTTATACTAAAATCTGCATGTTTAAGAGCCCATGGTCTAGTGGTTATGACGTCTCCCTTACACGGAGAAGGCCGGGAGTTCGAATCTCTCTGGGCTCAATTTTTTATATTATTCGACGTAAAAAATAGTAACTAAAGTACGTTTCTTAAAGATACTAGGTTTTTCCAGAAGTTGATATCTGGCATAGGCAAGTGATTTATTACCAACATCCACACAAATGACATTTCTACCATATTGACCTTTTTTGCTTTGTTTTCATGTAAGGTATATGAGAATAACTAGTATAAATACTTTACTATCTATAAGTAGTTAAAATAAGGTAATTTTATAGGCTTATATACCTCCTCCTCTCTTTAGTCATTTAAAATGGAAACTCAAAATTATACAGAGCGGCCGGGCGACATATCTCTTCCGAGTCTTTCGGATAGGCTTATGGCCGGCTTTAATCGCTTAAAAAAGGTCTATACCAGCCGCCCCATAAGAAGCGAAAAAGACCTGCGGACTGTAAAAGCCCTTTTCAAAAGCGACTTGGAAAGTGCACTTTCAGAAACTAGCCGCTCACTTATTAGTAATCCAAAATCAAAGCCAGAAGAACTCTTTTATCAAAATTTAGAAACTAGATTGCAAAGATCCAATTTATATAGACGAATAGACTCTCTCGGTCTGAATGAAATAATAGAAGCTGAACTTAGAAATAAGAATTCTTCTTTATGGGATCCTTTAGTAGAGTTTTATCCTGTGTTATATAGAATGAAGGGGACAAGCAACTTAACGCCGGAAGAGAGAGTAACCATTTCGGCTGCGGCATTAATAAATGGGTCTCGTTCAAAGACCTTCAAAGTAGAATATCCCCTAGATAAGGATACGCTAGCCTCCTTTGCAGCCGGCGATAAAAGGATATTTC
Organism: Candidatus Parvarchaeota archaeon; assembly: GCA_030044235.1. GTDB lineage: Archaea > Nanobdellota > Nanobdellia > Parvarchaeales > Parvarchaeaceae > Parvarchaeum. Next base: position 6,304 of record JASHWD010000082.1, read on the forward strand.
TCTTAGACGATCTTGATGAGAAGCCACGAGTCTATAAGCATCTTTCAGAAAGCTTTAAGTATCCACTAAGGACGGCTACCGGCGTATTAGCTTTCTTTGCTGGATACTCCTCGCTTCCGCAGATAGCCATAGATTTAAAGTACAAAGTTTTCAGTATGACATATATCCTTAACTCTGGTAATACTGCATTTGCACAAGTCTTCCTCGGTCTAGCAATCTTGTCTTATGGCGCTGCAACCGTTATAGGGCTTTCAGACGCCAGAAAATCTTATAAATCAGATTCGGAAAGATATAGAATGCATGCACACAAAAGTTAAAATTTAATCTTAGTCTTCTGAAATAAAGTCCTGTCTGAAGCGCTTTTCGTCAAAGTCTTTTCCCAGGAATTTTGCTATATCTATACTGTCTTCTAGGGCGGTCTGGAGACAGGCCGTAGCGCCCGGAGAAGGAGTCATGTTAAATATCACCTTATCCCCGGTTATCTTTAATTCGCCCATTAAAATCTTTCTTTTGACCGTATCTATTACCTGTGGTCTTATGCCCCCTGCTTCTTCAGCAAATTTTAGATCTCTGTACTCTAAGGAGGGAATAATCTTTCTTGCCTCTTTTTGTAAAAACTCATATTTTCCGATTACGGGCATCCCATAAACTACGTTTTTGCCCATTACCTGTCTGATATCTTTATCGGATAATATCGTCTTTAAACTCAATATTGCTTCGCCACTCAATCCTGCGGTTTTTATATAATCCAAAAGGGTGTTGAAGTTTCCCTTCTCTAATAAAGGCGAAACAGTGGCGGTAGGACCGAACCTAGTCCTGTCCGGGAAATTTAGATCCGGGTCCCCGTGTACGGCTGCAAATGGAACGCTTCCTTTTTCTACGCGATAAACTTTTCCCCTGAGCACGTTTGGCGTGTAATAAAAACTGCCGCCAACGGAGAGAGTAGACAGGTTTTTGCCATATCCAAGCATTTTAGCAAAATAAAGACTATAGGCTCCTGCGGCAAAAACCACAGCTTTGGAAGAGACGGTGCCTTTATTAGTATCTAGAACAAACTCCTCACCGCTTTTCTTTACTGCCTTGACTTCCGTGTCAAGAAGCAATTCTAAGCCGCCTTTATCTGAATCCTCCGAATGCTTCACAAAAGACGTGGAAAGCTTACCAAAATCAACCATATATCCTTCATCGGAATACAGGGCCCCTATCGGTTCTTGATTTTTACGCCCCTTTACTACATTCGGCTCGACTTCCGCGATCTCCTCTTTCGATAGATACTTCAATTTAGGGAATAGCTCTTGCATTTCCTTACTAAGCCTTTTTTTAAGAAAGGCGACTTCTTCTTCTCCTACTCCGAGTAGCATCTTTTGACATTTTTCAATTAAAGACTTCCGTTCATCTTCGGGTAATCTTTCTATGTATCGCAATAACATATTTGAAGCCTTTTTAGTCTCTTTTGCTTTCTCAATACTATAGTTGCTTTCTATGTCCCCAAAATGCAATGTTTGGCTATTGCTTTTACTATTCGAATTTAGCTCCGATAAGTTAGAATATTTCTCTACTAACAGTATGTTACCTATATTAGAATAGTTCCTCAAAGTATACAAAAGAGCGGTACCGGTTATTCCGCCACCGACTATAATCAGGTCATATCGCATTCTTTTCATAAGATTATAAGAAGTATTTATGTATTTCAACGAGTTTCTATCGGCAAATTTGGTTTAAAGCTGTTATTTGGAGTAAAAAGTGCCTTACAGAATAAAGAATCTCATAAAAATAATGGGGGCATTAGGGCCCCCATTAGAGTGGAGGAAATTTGTTGATGAGTGTGAGTGGATAAACTAATGCGCCGGGTCAAAAAACCGACCCGGCAAATCAAAAATTTATCTCAGTACCTCTATACCGAGTTCCTGGCTTATTGCACCAGCTGTTTTTGAAAGAGTTGTTAACTCTTCCTGACCTAACAGATATGGCGAACTTACACCAGTTATTATGGTCATTACTCTTAGTTTTCCGGATAGAGCCTCATCAACCCTAGCACCCCATATGACTACTGCATCTGGGTCTAGCGATTGTGTAGCTAATTCTCCTATCGCGTTTACTTCTGAAAGAGTAAGGTCTGGACCACCTGTTATGTGTATCAAAGCACCTTTCGCACCTTTGTAGCTGACGTCAAGCAATGGGTTGTTAAGAGCTCTTCTCACAACTTCATTTACCCTTGAATCAGATGCGTCTGTTTCTCCGATTCCTATAACGGAGACGCCGCCCTGGTTCATTATTGCTTTAATGTCTGCAAAGTCGAGGTGTACCAAAGCTGCTGCGTCTGATATCGTCTCAACAATTCCTTTTATCATTGTAGCTACGACTTCATTTGCTACGTTGAAAGCCTGGTCAAGTGGCAAATTACCTGCCAAAGATACAAGCCTGTTGTTGTCGATTACGATTACAGTGTCAGAGTTAGCCCTTAATTCTCCAAGGCCGGATTCAGCGTTTTCTACGCGTTTTCTCTCTGTTTTGAATGGCATAGTTACAGTGCTAATCACGATTGCACCCGCTTCTTTTGCTAATTTAGCAACTACTGGTGCCGCACCAGTACCTGTACCACCACCCAATCCAGCGCATACAAATACTAAATCCGCTCCTCTAAGCGAATCCTTAAGTTCTCTTGCCGACTCCTCTGCTGCAGCCTTTCCCTTAGCAGGGAAGCCTCCCGCACCAAGTCCACGTGTCAATTCTTTTCCAATAAGGATTTTCTTATCTCCGTGTCTTGCATTTAGCTGTACCTGGTCTGTGTTCGCTATTACAACTTCAGCGCCTTTAACGCCTTTTTTGTATAGCCAACTGGCCATGTTGTTGCCTCCGCCACCTACCCCTACGACTTTTATAAGGGCCTGGTTGAAAAGCGGTTCGTCTGCTCCACTTTCTTTGCTGGCTTTAAGTGCACTTTCCACCAGCAGATCCATTACCATTTTTCCCTCCTTGCCGATGAAAATACAAAACCAAAAGCTTTATATTCTCATCTTGGCTTATTTATTTATAAAGAAAAGTAAGTGTTCCCAAATACTTACAAAATCATGTTTAAAAATTTGAACGTTCCCCAACGTTCGAATTTTAATATTATTCTTTTATAATAATTGTACTACTTTTGTATTTAAAAGTCTTATTGAACTGTAGTTTCATAATAGATTTTTATAAAATTGCTTCTGCAAAATAAATTTTTGATTCTGTAGTCTAAAAAAAGTTAAAATATGACCAACTCATAATCTAGATATGGCATCATCTAAAAACGGCATTCTAAAATCGCTCAAGTTCGGTGATGTAGTTGAGGTAAATTTCAACAAGCGCGATTTCCACGGTGAATTTATAAGGTTAGACCAAGACAGAAGACTTGTAATAATAAAACTAAAATCGGGTTATGACGTTGCGATGCCAGAAAAGGACATCTCAAAAATCAGTCTAATACAAAAGGCCGCCTCCGAAACGAAAAAAGAAAACCATGCCGGAGAAGCCTTATCTTTTCTTAATCCTGATTTAACGATAATAACGACCGGAGGTACGATATCCTCCAAAATCGATTACAGAACCGGCGGCGTTTCGCCTTCTGTGCCTTCTGATTACTATTTTCAGATAGCCCCCGGACTAAAAAACTATGGAAATATAGAAATAAACAGCTTGATGAGCATTTTCTCCGAAGACATGAAACCTGATGATTGGGTCAAAATAGCGAGGGCCGCTTACAATGCCATTAAAAAAGGATCTAAAGGTGTTATAGTGACAACCGGTACCGATACGATGCATTTCGCATCCGCCGCGCTATCTTTCATGCTAAACCCGCTATCTGTACCTGTTGTTTTTACGGGGGCACAAAGAAGCACCGATCGTGGTTCTTCTGACGCTTCAACAAACCTGTTGCTTTCTGCGACTGCCGCCTCAAAATGGAATGGCGGGGAATCCGTGGTATGCATGCACGCTACGCTTAATGATGATTATAACTTCATAATAAGGGGAAACCGCGTAAGAAAAATGCACTCAGAAAGGCGTGATGCTTTTAGGCCCATAAACTCAATGCCGCTTGCAAAGGTATACCTTGATGGAAAAATAGAAAACCTTTCAGATCACTTTGAGAGAGGAAAAGAAACTATACTCAATACCAAAATTGACAAAGAAGTAAGGCTACTTGTAAGTTATCCCGGAATGACAGGCGAACCAATAAAAGATGCAATAAAAAGCGGCGCGCACGGAATAGTGATCGCAGGTACCGGTTTTGGAAACTTGCCACTTAAAGAGAAAAGCGTATACGATGCGCTGAAATATGCTGATAAAGAAGAGGTACCTATTGTGATAACCTCACAAACGATATACGGCGCTACAAACAGATTCGTTTACAGTACCTTGAGGGAACTTTCTGGATTTGAGAATATAATATACGTTGGAAACATGCTAACCGAAACCGCCTTTGTAAAACTCATCTTCGTTCTAGGACAAACTAAAAAGATGAGCGAGGTTAGAAGCATGATGTGCACACCTATGGCTGGAGAAATAAACGATAAAGATAGGATAAACGAGTTTTTGATATGAAAATAAGGTGTGGTTTCGAATGGCACGTTCAGATAAACAGTGGAAAGCTTTTCTGCCGTTGCAATCCTGTAATGCACGAAGAACCAACCTGTGACATTGAAGTTACGCGGCTTCTGCATCCTTCTTTTGGCGAGGGCGGCAAAATAGATAAAAGCGCATCTTTTGAAGGCGAAGCAATGAAAAAAACGATATACAAGGTTTTTTCCGATTCAGACTGCTTAGTAGATCTGGATGAAGAGCCACCCCACGAACCGGATAAAAGTGCTCTAGAAACCGCCTTTATAATGGCCGGCGCATTGGATACCGTTTTATTCAAAGACTTGGTGTTTATGCGAAAGATAATAGTCGACGGATCTAATACGAGCGGATTCCAAAGAACAGCAATAATCGGGCTAAATGGTAAATTCACGGTCGGTAAAAAGGAGATAGGAATAGCCTCTATTTCACTTGAAGAAGATTCGGCTAGAAGAGAAAGGGAAGAACGTAATTCCGTTATATACAAACTTGACCGACTTGGCATCCCGTTGGTAGAAATAGCTACCGATATAATAGAAACCGATGAAAATGGTGCTAAGGAGATAGCTCTTGCTTTTGGTAAATTTACTAGACTTTTTGATGTAAGGCGTGGCATTGGAACGATAAGACAGGATGTAAACCTTTCAATAGAAGGGGGTAGCCGTGTAGAACTTAAGGGATTTCAGAACATACGAGAGATGGACAAGGCCATAATAAACGAAGCTAGAAGACAGCTGGCCCTCATAGAACTGCAAAAAGATAAGCGACATCTACTCGAGAATCTAGAGAACGTTTCCGCTATCAATGTAGCAGAAAAACTAAAAAATTCTAATTCTAATCTAATAAGGAACGCTCTTTCAAAAGGAAAGGAAATAATAGGTTTAAGATTGAGAGGCTTTGAAGGCGTGCTAGGAACCGAACTTATACCAGACAAACGCTTTGGTACAGAAATAAGCGACTATCTTAAAATCAAAGATTCTAGTGGTATAGTCCATTCAGATGAATTGCCTGCCTATGGCATAACAAAGGAAGAAAAAGAGTGGCTATTCGCAGCTTTTGGCTGCGTAAACGGGGATGCATTTCTTTTTTCGATATGTGAAAGCGGCCAGGCCGATAAAGTAAAAAACGACATAATAACAAGAATAAAGGAGCTTCTAACGGCAGTACCGGCAGAAGTAAGAGTCGTAGAAGAGAACAACACCAACAGTTTTTTAAGACCGCTAGGCGGAAAAGACAGGATGTACGTGGAAACCGATCTTCCGGTTATAAACGTTGAGAAACGCATACTAGACAGGGCCTCCGACTACGCTGGTTTTAACGTGGATTCTCTAGTAGAAAAATACGGTATAACCGAAGAATTTCTAGACCTTTTAATAGGAGCTAAAAAACTTGCCCTTGCCATAAAGCTAAGGAGCAAATTTGACGTGTCTCCAAAAACCCTTATAACTGTTCTTGTTGACGATTTTAGATACGTAAAAAGGAAATTTGGACTGGAACTGGCCGATGAAGAACTTGAAGCGGTAGCTATAATGATATCAAAAGGAAAGATAGCAAAAGATGCTTCCAGGTTCATATTCGAAAAAATCGCCCTCGGACAAGGTAAGAATTCGGACGAGGTAATAAAAAGATTCGGCCTTCAGAAAAAAGATAAAAAGACGCTCGAAGACGAAATAAAAAGACTGGTCTCTTCGGGTAAATTCACCAGATATGATACTCTTGTGACGAATTTACGCGACAAATTTGGCTTTTCTTTTGATGCTAGCGAAGCCTACGAGATAGCGTCAAAACTCTTAAAAAATGGATAAAATAAGCCTCGCAACTAAGCTCAAAGAGCTTGTAGATACTCCCAGAAAGATAATAAAATTAGAACAGTATGCAACGGATATATCGACTGCAACTGACTTTCTTTTATTCGTGGATTCTTGTGGAGGAATTAACGGAAAGAGAATCGCCGACTTTGGCTGTGGTAATGGAATACTGGGCATCGGTGCGTCCATACTGGGCGCTAAGTCCGTAGACATGTATGATATAGATGAAAGAATGATCGAAGCATGCAAAGAGAACATAAAAAAATTAGGTCTAAGTCAGGTAACTGCTTATAAAAAGGATTTCTTTGATGCCGAAGAAAACTATGATACTGTGATATCCAACCCCCCATTCGGTTTTCAAAGCACGTTTGATATAGAAGCGTTCATAGAGAAATTGAAGGACTCATCAGAATCGTTTTTCTTCCTTTATAAGGACAACCAAAAAATACGACAAATAGCAGATAAAAATGCACTTTCGGTTCAACAACTTGGAGATATCGTATTAGCTAAAACCGCTAAATTCCATAAAAAGGAAAAATTAAAATTGCCGATTTGCATAATTTACAGATAACTAGCATTTTAATAGATTGTTCGATAATCATTATTATGGGCTTACATTCGAAACGCGGAGCTGTTAGTTTAGGCCTTACAGTTCTTATAGTAATAGTTGTGGCGTTAGTTGTACTGATAGTATTATCCAGTGCATTAAGAACCTACCTTGTTGGAGGTTTTAATTTCTTCGCCAAACTGATAAGTGGTACATCAAACAGCGGCAATGGCAGTGGCATTGGTGGAACTACGACTACGCGATTTGTAGCTTATGATTGTTTAACGACTCCATGCGCGGCCTTTCCATCTGCAGATAAAAATTATACCTGGGGCGTCGATTACGATGGACAAAATATGACCGGAAACGTAACTGCGGCTTTAGTATTTACTAACGTGCCTGGAAATTATTCAT
>JASHWD010000007.1 GCA_030044235.1 Candidatus Parvarchaeota archaeon
GATAAGTTTGAACCACAAGAAAAGGCTGACAGAGACGCTACCGAGAAAAGAGAATTCAAGATAAACGTTATCCCATTAAACGAAGCCTATCTGCCCCCTTGCATAAAGCTTATCTCTGCCGGTTTACAAGACGGCAAAAAAAGAAGCGTTTTCATATTGACTAATTTCTACAGAAACATAGGCAAAACTAAAGAAGAAGTCACAAACTTACTTTTAGCATGGAATAAGAAAAACAAACCGCCATTAAAAGAAAATTTAATACTGCAACAGGTTAACTATGCATTCGCCAGCAAAGCTTATCCGCCTCCAAATTGCGATGCAGAAGGTTATTACAAATATTTTAATGTCTGTTTTCCTAATGAAACTTGTAAACTCATTAAGAATCCCCTTTCATATTACCTTAAACTATCAAAATCTAGAAACGAAAAAAGGCATAAAACTAACAAAAAGGCCTGAATATTGCCTTTTCTGATAAGAAAAGCTAAAACATTAAATATACAGTTGTAGTTTATTACTATATGGATTTAACTTTATCGGACAGCAAAGTACTCGAACATCTAATACTAGACTCTCTAAAGCGAACAATCGGTGAGGACGGCGCAGAAAAAACTTTTGCAGAATTAAAATTAAAAAATGAAAAATCGAATAGAATTCTTCATTCATTAAATGAAATCCTTGTAAAAAGCGGTTATGGACTAAAGACAAAAAACGTCTTTGAGAAATTAAGCGAAGAACTCTCATCAAGACTAGATGTTAAAATAAGACCGGATAATGTTAGTCTGTTAAAGGACGGAAGCGAACACGTATTGATTGAAGTAATAAATAGATTCGATGTCCCGTTAATATTTGAAGTTACAATAGAGGATAGAGATAATTTTGTGCCTGTTGTTTTCAATAAGCTTGAAGGTGCATATTTTAATAACTTCACTTTAGAAAACATCATAGACACCGGAGACGTTGGCCGGTTCCGATTTAAACTTGGTTGGGAAGGTCAACAACGTAAGATACCAGAAACTACTCTATTTGTCTTAGTAAGATCTAAAGAAGTAGAAGGCTTGAACTGGATAGGGAAATTAAAAGTAAATTTATCCTAAGATTAAATGTAGCCGCTTATAACTTTCTTAAATTTAACTTTATCTTGCGCAGATCTTCTTCTTTCTTTTCGTTTTTTGCGTAAATGCTTAAACATTATTTTAGCCATATCTATATTTTCACCCAATTTATTTCGTAATACGTTACCGAATCTTCGTCATCGACAACTCCAAAAAGCACCCTTTTCTTTACACTGTGGGCTACCCTATTAACTGCAGAAAAAGTCAAAAATTTTATTGACTCATGTTCCGTTGCAGCGTAGAGTATCCAAGTGGCGTGCGCTTTGCCGGGGTGGTCTCCCTTATTGTATACTCTGAAGTCGCCACCATATTTAAATGCTGTTTTTAGTATAAAACCTGCTGCTCGCATACTCCTAAAAACGCAATATCTAACCCAAAATCTTTTTTGTTTCTTTTCTGCAAAGTCTATTAGTGCCCGCCTACTTAATTTCTTTCCTTTACGATCAAATATTTCCAATTCTTTTTTTTCGTTCAAGTAAAGAGCTTCTTCAAAAGACAATTCTAATCCTCCGTTTTGAAACGAGCCAAAGTACCCTTTGTTAAATATTCTTGATGAAACGCGCGGGTCAAATACGATTACCTTGTCGTTTATTATGGTTGTTTTTTCCATTCTATTGAATCGATGATAGTATCGTCTTTTCTATTTCATTCTTCGATGCAAGTCCTACTAAAGAATTTACCGGTTTTCCATTTCTAAAAATAAGTAAAGTAGGTATGCTCTCTATTCCGTATTCGCTTGCAATTAATGGACTCGAATCTACATTAAGTTTAAACACTTTAAATTTACCCATCATTTTTGTTTCGACCGCATCAAGTAATGGCGAGATAGCTTTACAGGGTGCACACCACTCCGCCCAAAAATCTACAACTGCAACATCCAAATTTTCTATAACGTCTTTAAAATTTTTTGAATTTAGATGTTCTGCCATGCTCTAAATGATTTATTTTAGTATTTAAAATTTATTGAAATGAATTATATATACTATAATAAACAGATGAATATTAATTATTTGTATGGTTGAGCTAAATATCGGAACGGTTTATGTCTGTAAGGTTAAAAAACTCCTACAACACGGGATAATAGTTCAAATAGGTGATACTGACAAAGAAGGATTCGTCCACATTTCTGAATTAAGCAAACGCTGGGTTAAAGATGTAAAGGATATAGCTAAAGAAGGCGACAAAATCGTTTGCAAATTGATAAAACTAGAACCTCAATCTACTGAGTTATCAGCAAAAAGGGTCACAGATAACGAAGAGAGACAAGCACTAAAGGAATGGTCAGTAGAAAATAGAATCGGCAGGATAATAGAAAAAACTTTTAAAAAAGATTCTTCCTCATTTGTACAAAAAATAAAGGAAAAATATGGCTCAGTATACGAGTTCTATAACGCCGTATTAAAAAATGGCAAGCCTGCGCTTGAAGAATTAAAATTTAATAAAGAATCAACAGATGCGATAATAGATTTTGTAGAAAAAACGAAAAAGAAAATAACCATAAAAACTGATCTATTTGTGCAGGATTTCACGGAAGGTGGCATAGAGAATATAAAGCGCTTGCTACAGAAACCATACTCAGGGAAGGGCAACTATTCAATAAAATATATAAAAGCGCCGCGTTATCTGCTTACAGTTAACGCTGGAGATACAAAAAAAACTATTTCCGAAAACAGGAAGATACTAGAGGGACTAGAAGCCAGCAGTAAAGAACTGGGTATAGATTTTAAATATAAGGAAGTAAAAGAATGAAAAAAATCCGCTTTTGCCAAGAGTGTGAAAAATATACACTAAAAAATAAATGCGATTTCTGCGGTTCAGAAACGATCATAAACGCGCCACAAAAATATTCGAAAGACGAAGAAATCGCAAAATATAGGCGAGAAATAAAAAAGACAGTTCTAAAAAATAAAGGTATAATTTAATATGAAAATCGTCTCCGTAAAATCTGTATATGAGGAGATAAAGAAAAATAAGAAGGCTATCAATAACGTTATAACCCACATTAGAAAAGGCGACCTTCAAGGTTTCACTCCGCCGTCGACGCTCGTTGGCGAATTCAATTATCCTAAGGTTTCTGTAGGCATAATTTTTACGACGGATGAAAACGCATTTCTTTATGATTCCCCGAAATATTGGGTAAAAACCGGTTATGATGTTTCCAAGATATTCTCTATGCGCACTACTCTTGTAAATGCTAGAGACAAAGTAGACGTAAGAAAACCTGAGGAACGCTTCATGCAAGACGTTTCTTTTGCAACGATGTCTAAGAACGATTTGTCTATAAATTTTAAACTATCAAAAACTTATGAGAAGGGCCTTGTATCAGAAACGGTTGAGCCACACGGCATAACAGCTGACCTAAAAAGCTTTCGTTTAAATGAAAATTTTAGAATAGAACGCCCAATCGAGAAAGTTTACTACGATAAAGATTTTAAGGCTACTGAAGCAATAGATTACCTTTACAAAAATGGTATAGACGACAACAAAATAAACAAAATATTAAGCGTTGGTGCTCTTGGCGTAAAGAGAAGACTTGTACCGACAAAATGGGCTATAACCGCGGTAGACGATTCTGTAGGAAAAAGCATTATAGATGAAATAAAGACTTTTGAGGCGGGAGAGGAATATTTTATAAAAACCGGGACTGTTCTTGGGAATCATTTCGTTTTCTTGTTCCTAAAAGGAAAATGGTCATTCGAACTTGTAGAAACCTGGAATAGAGATATAAATTCTCTTGTAACCGGTGAAAGCGACTATGAATTGTATAGCGGAAGAAAAGACTACGTTCAAAATACCGCGGGTGCTTATTATGCAATAAGGTTAGCCGTCCTAGAAACGTTAAAGAAAATGAAAAAACAATTTTCTGTTATAGTAATAAGAGAGATTACTCCCGAATATTTTGCTCCCCTAGGCGTTTGGGTTGTAAGGGAAGGCGCTAGAAAGGTATTAGAAAATCCAAATGAAACTAGGGAAGGGATACAAGAAGTGATAAAACTAGCCAAATTAAGACTTCTTTACCCTATAGATATAGAAAATAAATCTAAACTGATAAGTTTAAAGGAAAAACAAAAAATCTTGTCTGATTTTTGATTTAAGCGACTAATTTGTAGTGTATAAGTATTCTATTTAGAGTTATTCCCGTTATAAGCGTTATTATTAGGTAGGTCCAAAACCAAGTTAATTCGTTTCCTATCAAAGGTATGCTAAACGGAAGATTTACTACGACTAATGCATTAGGCTCTAATGTTAAGGTTAGATTGCCCGCAGTATAAGTCTTTTCTGAAGTAGAACCGATCATACTAGATAATGAAGCATTATAAGTTTTACCATTCTGCGAAACTATGGCTGTGCAAGTAGCTGAGTTAAAAACCGCTGGAAACGTTTGTGGCAATTTTGTTGATACCAATGTCAAATTTGAACTATTATTTAGAGTCATACAGTTATTTGTGAACGAAAGAGTGCCATTAATCTGTCCAGATAGAACAGATTGTATAGGGGCCCCTTGTGCTACCGGAACATAGCTAAAAAATGCCGACATTAATAGGAATACTATAATGAATGGTACGAAAGTTACAAATGTCGGCTTAAGCGACTGTTTCATTATTTTTCCATTTTCCGACATCATCTGAGAATATATCTCTTTGAACCTTGGTTCGCCGGGTTTAACCAGCTTCAACTCTGCTTGAAGTTCCTTTATTTTTCCCTTGCTGGCCCTGACTATTTCTTGGTCAACTATGAAAAGATAGGCAAGTTGACCCGAGATACCGACTCCTATCGCAATTAATATTATAAACAAGCCATCTAACGAAACCACTTTAGTCCTCCGCCTCTCCAGTTAAGCGCTCTTTTATCGGCTTAAATTCCGCAGCGTTATCCTGCATCAACGAGAAATAAAACTGGTATATTATCATTACTACAAGAAGGATTCCAACTCCTGCTGTAAGCGTGTCGAAAAGGTTTGCTAATGCTGCTACTAATCCGGTTAAAGCTCCACCCACAATTGCTAATGGGACTATGTATCTTTTAAAGATTTCCGTTAGAACTCTTTCGTCTCGTCTGAAGCCTGGCATGGACAAACCGGAATTCATTAGTTGTTTAGAAACAGATTTTGGATCTTGACCACCCAGATACATCCATATATATGAGAAAATTGCTGCTCCGACAACTAGAAGTATAGTGTATGTAAACAGCGATTCAATTTGTAGGGCAGTTATACCCGTTGTTGTCGCGCTAACGTATAATTCTTGTAGATTTGGTGGTGAGAGCAAAGCGGCCAAGCCGCCGGTTGCAACTTGCTGTGTCCCAAATACTGTACTCTCCGTAGTGAAAGTTCCAAGTAGATGATTACCGGCGTTATAGAGAGTCAAACCAAAGAACTGCACACCTGCGACCATAGATACGACTAAGACTATCGGTATTATGCTGGTATAAAAAAGAGCCACCGGCCATCTTATTGCATATCCCCTAAGTCTACCAAATGAGAGGGGGAGTTCAACTTTTACTCCCTGCAGCCATATCGCTATTGCAAAAAGAGAAACTGTAGATATAATTTCTATAATCGGGAAAATTGCGCTTACAACAGTGCCAGAAATAAAAGATGAAATTATGGCAGGTACCGCCCCTAATGGACTAATGAGTGGGTTCAATGTAGTGTTAACCAGTTGTAAAGAGATTCCGGCTAATATGAAAAGACTTATGCCTGAGCCTATTCCCCACTTGCTAACCACTTCGTCCATAAACATTAAGACTATCCCAGCACAAACCAATTCTATAAACATTATAATTGGGAACGTGATACCGGGTGCCGCCGGGGTAAGGGCTCCGCTAAAAACATAAACTCCATTTTCAATCATTATAAAAGCTATTGTTGCTATCTTTTGTATTCCTTGGAAAGTTATTCTGCCCTCTTTTGTAGAAGTATCTATATGGATTACATCGGTTCCTTGCAACATCTGGATTATTATACTCGCACTTACTATCGGACCTATTCCAAGAGAAAGTAGAGAGCCAAAGTGGGATGCAATTAAAACCTGCAATATTTCAAAGCTAAGACTATAAGATTTACTCACGCCAAAAAGTGGCACAAGTGACATTACTATAAAAACCAAAAGAATGGCGAGCGTCCAGCTCAGCTTTGTTTTAAGACTAAGCTTATTTTCTGGAACAGGAACGGAAGGTAAATTTGATATGAAAGCTTGTAGCTTTGGGTTCATACCACTTCGCCGCCTGCAGAGACTATTTCATTTTTAGCTTTCTCTGAAGCTTTTCCGTGTAATATCATCTTAACTCGCTGCTTTCCAAATCTTCCACAAACTTTAGAATAGCCTAGTTCTTCTAGATCAAGAACGACTTTATCACCTTCCTTTTTTAATATTCCTTTTTTCTCTAAAGAGTTTATTTCCTTTTCTATATGATTAAGATTAAGGGGAACTTTTCGAAGGTTTGATAACTCGTATCTATGTTGATGCGCCCTTATAGACATCATGTTCTGCTGACCTCTTTTTCCACCACCAGCACGTCCTCTGCCGCCGCGATTGCCGGCATGCCTTGCTCTTTTTCCGTACCCTCTTCCAGCGGTTGTGCTACCCCTAAGATGTTTTCTTTTCATATCATTCTATCAAGCAAAAGGTTTATGTTTGGACCTCTATACCCAAATACTCCTTTGGATCCGTATGGAGTTTTCTTTCCTCTTCTCTCAAATCCTTTTATCGGCGGGTGTAGATTGAATACCCGCTTTATTTTCATGTCTTCTAAATTGCTCTTTCCGGACAGAATATTCTGAACCGCTTCATTTAATTGTGTATCTTCCCATTCGTATTTCTTTCTGTTACTGAGTCTTGCTCTTTTTAGGAGCAATTTCTTTAGCATTTCGTTGTTTATCTCTCCGTATGTTAAGACACTATCGGCTCTTTTTACCATACCTAAATTTGAAGGAGAATTGTCGAGTAAGACACAAGAATATAATTTGTGAAGGTCCAAGTTCTTTATTACTGCGCCAATCTGCCCACTTTTTTTCAATGATGACCTTATCCGTATAACACAAAGTTTTTCCATTTTATTTAACCGACTATACCTAGCGATTTTCTTTCGCTATTTAACAAACGATAAGAATCTAGTTTCTTTAAAGCCTCAAAAGTTGCATAACCTAGATTAATTCTAGTACTTGTCTGACCGGCGACTCTAGACCAAACATCCTTTATACCGGCAAGTCTTAATATTGTCTTTATATCGTCAGCGACGCAAAAACCTATTCCCTTTGGTGCTGGTGTTAAAGTTACTATCACAGAACCTGATTTTCCACTGACTTTGAATGGAATTGAGTGGTGCGCTCCACATGCACACTCCCAGCTACCGCAGCCACGCTTTATCTTTATTAAACTTAACTTTGCTTTTTTAACGGCTTTCTCTTTTGCTGTTACCGATTCCAAAGCGCTTCCTTTTCCAATGCCTATATGTCCATCACCATCACCTACAACTGCCATAGCTGAAAAGTGTTGTCTCTTTGCTTTTGCAGTAACTTTTTGAGTATTTCTTATTATCCTTCTTTTTCCGCCGCCTAGTTTTCCTTTAGATTGACCTATAAACAAAAAGTCAGTTTGTAAATTTGGCAATAAAGCATCAATAATCTGCGGTTCAAGAACCTTTAGATTTTTGCTTATTATCTCGTCTATATCCGTTATTTCACCGGCAGCTACTCTTTTACCCAAAGCGCTTTTAAATTCATAGTTGCTGGTCTTTTTTCCTGCAACAACTGTTGGAGCCTTTTCTACTTCTTCTTTTATCTCTTGCTCTGCACTTCTTGTTTTATCGACTTCTGCGACTTGTTGTTCAGTTTCCATGTTGCTTTATATTGTCAATTACTTTAGTTACTTCTTCACGCATGCTCTTAACCTTTTCACCTACTAAATGGAATTGATTGCCATTTTTATTTTCATAATGTTTCGCTATGTGAGAACCATACAATCTTTCTTCTGATATCGGAAGTTCTCCTGCGTGTAGATTTAAGCCTCCATCTTGTGCACCTCTTAAGAAATAATATATAAAACTATCCTTCTTTAGAGTCCTGCTTCCTTTATCTAGTATAGCTTCTTTTACGCTCGATTTTTTGGCCAAAAGGAAACCAGTCAAATAAGACGCCGGTATATTCTTAGCACTGAAAGTCCAACCATACTTTTTAAGATCTCTACCGTATATAGTTGTTAAAGTCTTGTCTCCGTTCTGTACATATTCTATTATCTGGCCAATGACTGTGCTATCGGTCTTTCTAACAACCAGCCGTGGCAAACCAGATTTCAAAAGCTTTAACCTTTTTCTATAGTTGGTGCTTCCTTTTCTTTCTAATCTCATATTATGATTTTTTCATCTCCTCTATTGAATTTCTCATGTGGTTAACACTGTGGAACGCATTTCCTTTTATTTTTCTATAGACTACTCTAAAAAGTTTATCATCTACTTTTCCAGCAGCCCTCTCTTTAAATAATTCTTTCCTTAGAGACCTTACCCGGTCCCTCCAAGAAAACTGTATTCTTGCGTTTTTCTTTCCTTTTCTGCTTCCTATACCTTTCCTGTGTCCTCTTTTCTTCTTTAAGTGTAATGCTCTTGCTCTGGATCTAGATTGTCCTTGCGTTTCTTTTTTCTTTATAGCGCCACTAGAAATTAAGTTATCTATATCCGATCTCGTTATTGCTTCCTTTATCTCTTTGAATTTCGCTGGATCCAGCCAGACTTTTTTCTCTCCTACCCCTAGAAGATCACTTGCCAGTCGTCTCTGTGTTTTTAACATTCCTCTCATGGTTTACCACCTGTATATTTTTCGATTTACATTCTTCTAATATTTTTGCCCTTTTCATTGAGCCGACGGCGCCTGCAATTATTACTATATTATCTTCGTTTATTTTTACCAAGTCTGAAGGAGTGTAAATCATTACTGGTATTTTGCTTGCTATTCTGCCTCTTGTCTTAGAACTAGACATAAATCCTTTTGACGGCATAGGCTTGTGTCCCTTCTTTCCGACCTTTGTCTTATTCTTACGCCCGCGTGGCTTGCGCCAAGACATACCGACTCTTACAAGTTTTCCTGAATCTTTTTTTGTAAATTCCATGTTAAGGTTTCTTTGTTATGAATATTCCATCCTTGAATACTCTCCTATCTTTATTCTTGATCTGTATCTTGCTTTCTATAGTACCGGCAACTTGTCCTACTAAATATTTGTCAATGCCGGAAACTTTTATTTTAGTACCGTTTACTTTTACCTCTACATTTTTAGGCAGTTTTATCTCTCTTGGTTTTCTTTCTCCGACAAAGTTTTCAACTATCAACTTATCTCCGCTTACTTTTACAGTTGCCGGGAAATGCATATAAATAAGTTCTAATTCAGCAGTATATTTTTCGTTTACACCCTTTACCATGTTTCTAACTGCTGCAGCTAAAGTTCCGGCTATTGCCTTCTGGTAGGCTATGTCTCTTTCAGCATCTACGTGTAAAGTTGTGCCATCTAAGTTAATATGCAAGAACGGATACCTTATTTCCGTCTTTAATTCGCCTTCCTTTCCTTTTACGGTTATCATTTTATCAGAAATATCTAAATCTACCCCAGATACGTTAACTTTAAACTTAGTAGACATAAGCTATTAGTGTGCCTCCAACTCTGAGTTGCTTTGCTTCTTTATTTGTCATAAGTCCTTTATTTGTTGATAGTACTATCATACCAAAACCAAGAGCAGGGAGGAATCTTTTTTCATATTTTGTTATCTCTTCTGATTTTATTGGCAATCTAGGCCTTATCGCCTTACATTTGTTTAAATCGTCGCTTAGCTCTAATTTTATAAAACCGCCTCTGGAGTCGCTTATTACTTCACATTTATTTAGATAGCCGTTGTTTTTCAAAATGTCAAGTATCTTTATTAAAAATTGAGAAACTGGACTTATTACGCATGTCTTCTTGCCATTCTTCTTTGCGACGTCTATAACATTAAAAACATTCGAAAGTGTATCCGCCATATTTAAGCCTCTTTTCCGTATTTTCTAAAACCGAGATCATAAGCAACTTCTCTAAAGCATTCTCTGCAGTAACTCAATCCATGTACGCTTATGTGGGCTTCTGCTCTATTGCAACGAACGCATTTTCTTGTCCTAGCGTCATGCGGCTGTGTCTTGTGCTTGCTAAACTTTACAAAACGGTTGTACTTTGCGGGCTTGCCCCTAAGATTTTTCGCTATTCTCTCATATGCCGTTTCCATATTAATTGTTTATCTTTACTTTGTATTTGTCCCTTATAAATTCCATCGCTTCTTCCTTTTTTATTATGTGGGACCTACCTATTTTTTTGGCTATTCTCTTTTTAGCTATCGAATATCCTCTCCTTGACAAAGTTATTGCAACAGAGATGCCAACTATACCTACGGTGTAATCGTATTTTGCACCCGGTATATGAACATATTCAGATATGCCAAAAGCTAGATTGCCATTTCTGTCAAAATTAGAGGCCTTAAGAGTATCTTCTACTGAAGTAAAAAGTCTTTTCAATAATTCGTTTGCCTTCTCTCCTCTTAAAGTAACTTTCACGCCTATATCCAGACCAGGCCTTATATTCCATTCCGGTATTCGTTTTTTAGTCTTGGTTTTGACCGATTTTGTGCCAGATATTTGTTCAAGTAATTTACCTATCTTCTCTAGCTTATCTCCTGGTTCTCCTACCCCGACGTTCATTGTTATTTTCTCGATTTTTATTTCTCTCATCTTATTTTCCATGTTCAAAGTACAAAGCCAGAAGCTGCCGATGCTCTAAAGTGTTTTCCATCTTTTTCGAGCTCTACAAACTCTTCATCGATTTTTGTTATTTTTCCGGTAAGTCCGGCATTTTTACCTCTAAATATTATTACTTGTCTACCCTGTTCAAAAGGCAAAACATCTTGTATTTGATTTGTTGAAAGATCTAAAACTACCGTGTCGCCAGTCTGCACTTCTTCTTTATTTGATATTACGTTTCTACCGTCGTTTAGTCTTAGGACTACCTTCCCTGTCTTTGCTTTACCCTTGGATAAAACTTTGAGCTTCTTGGATTTCTGATCTGATTCATCTTTTATTACGATTAGCTTGCCTTTTGCGTCAAGATGTGTTACAAATTTGTCTCCTTTTATGTTCAAAAGGTCACCAAAACCGACTATGTATTTTTCTTCTTTTATCGTCTTTCCGTCCACTTTAACATTACCACTTCTTATAAGGTATCTTGCTTCCTTGCCGTTGTTCACAATTTTCATAAGGTCTCTTAATATTCCTAAAAGCGCTATGCCTTCTGAACTCCTGTGCTTACCTGGCAAAGAACGAACGTAATAAGTATATTTTTTCCTTGGTATAACTACCGATTTGGTTACAACGCTTCTCTTAAAATGCTTTGATTCACCGTGTCTTGCCATAAACCTTTAATTTGTCTGTCCTCCAAACATCCGTGGTATTTAGTTCCTTAATCAGCAAAGCTGAAGGCCTTAACTTAAATGGAACTTTATTTCCTTTTTTGGTTGTCCTCTTAACACTATCGATAGTAACTTTTGATTGTTTTGTGTATACTTTATCAACCTTTCCTTCGGTACCTTTAAACTTTCCTCGCATTATAATCACGCCATCGCCTTTTCTTACAGGAACGTTCCTAGTTTTGTAAACATTTCTAAGATCTTTAGATAGATGTGCTGAAAGCATTGGTCTCTTAAGGTGAATGGGGGCGTTTTTTCTGTATTTCCTCTGTTTCTTCGGACTAAGGCTACTAATCCAACTTCTACTAAATTCTTTGCTCATACAATACTCTGCGATATTTTTGTTATGTGCGGGAATCTAAAGGATATCTCTTTAGGTATCGGGCCCCTCAATATCGTTCCTTGTGGTTCATATTTGTCTATGTCCTTTACTATAGCACAGGCATTATCCTCAAATGAAAGTCTTGTTCCGTCATGTCTTCTAAAAGTCTTCTTTTGTCTCACTACGACTGCCGGAAATGTCTTATGTATCGTATCAGGTGAACCTCTTTTTACTACGACCCAAATCGTATCGCCTACCCCGCACTTCGGCTGTCTATCTTTTACTCCATGATAGCCGCGCACTTGTACGACTTTTGCTATCTTTGCGCCTGAATTATCAGCAACATTTATCCAGCTTCCTACGTTTATCGCTTTACTTATTTTAGCCCTCAGCGGTTTTAAACCTCCTCCCTTTCTTCCTGTTCCCATATTATAACTTCCTAACCACTACAAATCGCTTCCATCGACTTATAGGTCTAGTTTCGAATATTACGACTCGATCGCCTAACTTTGCATTTATGCACTCTGGATTGTGAGCTAAAACCTTTGTTCTTTCCTTAAGAAATCTATCGTACTTTTTTAATCTTCTATATCTGGTCCAACTAACTGCGACAGTCTTGTGCGCTTTAGCGGAGGTAACGATTCCCTCAAATTTCCTACCGTGCACTCTTAAAGATCCATGGTAGGGGCAATTATCATCCTTACATTCAACATCGGGAGCGACTAAATCACTATATTGCATATTCCCAAGGCCTCAAATTAATTTCTTCTCCTCTAATTTTGATTTCATTTGCGTTAGCATAGACAACAAATCTGTTTTTGTCCTTTATAATCCTTTTTTCTTTTCCGTTAACTAGTAAAACTAAAGTATTCTTAGTCTCATCTATAACGAGTCCTCTAATGTTCGTATCCTTGATAGATACGTCTCTCCCAATTAACATTAGGTATTTAAGAAAACCATTGTTTAAAAACGTTTTTATGCTACTTCAAAATGTGATAAAAGTAAAAATTTAAACTAAGCCTAATTTTGTAGCTAAATCCATGGCACTAGTTTCCTGCTTTAATTTGACTATGGCAACTCTTTCTCCGCTCATTTTGTTTATTATGTTTATCTTTTCAATTTTTGCGCCAAAAAGTGTCTCTAATTCTTTTCTTATGCCTATTTTATTCGAAGTCTTTGAAACCACAAACGAAAGTTTATTCTGCTCTTGCATAAGTCTAGTTGCTTTTTCACCGCTCTGAACGCTTATTATGTTTTTTATGCTCTCTTCCATATTCAGCTCAAAGACGCTAGTGCGCCCTTTGTCCATATTATTAGCCTTCCGGCATTTCCAGCATGAGTTACGTCATATATATTGAGGGAATTCGGTCTCCTTACAGTAACGTTCAAATTGCCCATCGCCCTCGAAACCTTTGAATCGTCTGTTGTAACCAAAACGGGTCCCATCTTTCTTTTATATTTTCTGCCCCTTAATTTACCTTTACCCGCCCTTATTTTTCTCTCGGTTATCCTCTCTAGTTCGGCTGAAAGTCCCAACTCATTTAATGCGCTTATAGCCTCTTTAGTTTTTGATATAGAATTTATTTTGTCATCTACGACCAAAGGTAAAGAACTAATGTCTTTTATTAAGTGAAATCGTGATACCATCTCTTTGTCAGCTGAACCGGCGATACCCATCCTTATAGCTAACTGTTTTTCCTTCTTGTTCAATTTCTTTACAAGAACGCGTTCGGCTTTCGGAGGGTGAGCTTCTCTACCTCCAACGGTGTGTGGAGCTACTGCACCAACAAAATAAAACTGCGTACCTCTGTGTAATACCGTCTTTCTCGGGCTTCTATTCATCGTGTGACCGTAAGTCGTTTTATAAGATCTTCTCCTTTTTGTAAGTTCTGCAGATTTTCTTTTACCTGCAAGCGGGTCGGGGTATTTTAACTGAAATCTTTCTGACTCTTCTGCTAAGTACGCTCTTTTAAGAAATTCTGTGTTTATTTCCTGCTGGAATACCCCTGGCAGCGAATTTGAATTTGCCTGTTGTGTAGCTTGTGGTGTTTTTCTTGCCATAATCTAGTATTTAATTAAGTTTATCTTTACTGGCTCTGCACTTTTAATCGGTCTCAAAGCCTTTCTCATTATTATTAATCTGCCAGTGCTTCCCGGAACCGAACCCTTAAGAAGTAAAGCTGTTTTTGTTAAATTTCCATATCTCTTATAACCGCTACTAATGTTCAACTCGGCTGGTTCCTTTACTATCTTTAAAACAAATTTATTGTATTCTACACGCGAATTAAATCCTAATCTTCCGTGTTGCGGTACCGTAAATTGAACCTTTG
Organism: Candidatus Parvarchaeota archaeon; assembly: GCA_030044235.1. Taxonomy (GTDB): domain Archaea; phylum Nanobdellota; class Nanobdellia; order Parvarchaeales; family Parvarchaeaceae; genus Parvarchaeum. Next base: position 14,235 of record JASHWD010000007.1, read on the forward strand.
CCATTGACTCTGCACCAAGGTTACCTGCTTTTCTCCTAGATTTACTTGCGTGTACAGGGTATATCTTGACTCCAAATCTTTTTACAGAACCAGTAAATCCCTGGCCTTTAGTCACCGCACTAACATCTAAAAACGTTCCGTCTTTTATTACAGAACTTAATTCTAGGTCCTTTCCGAGAAGATCCTTTGCCATTTGGTACTTATCATCCAATTTACCACCTAACCCCATTTCGAAAAGTTCTGGAGTTTTCTTTATATCCGCAAGCCAAGGCTGAGTAGAGACCAATAACCTTAAGTCATCCGAGTTTAGTTTTAAATCATCCGGTGTGGCATTGCCTTCTTTGTATTTTAAGCGTCTTAATACATTTTTATTCAGGCCCTGCGCCCAGCTTTCTCCTACTGTATTTTTATTCTTGTAAAAACGTAAAGCACAAACAACTAGAGGCGGACATTCTAGAATTGTCGCGTTAGTCATAACCTCCGTTTTGAAAGTTGGGGAGTTTTTATCGTTATCTATGTATGTAAGCTGTGTCATGCCGACCTTATAACCTGCAAATCCGCTAATCTCTTTCGAGGTTAAATTACTAAAATTATTGAAATTGTGATACGCCTTATCATTTCTGGTTATAGGATAGTACTGTAAGCTACCCCGTCTAGGTGTACTTTTCTTTGTTATCTGATGTGCCATATTTTGTGTTTTTTATAAGTCTGGTTTTAATTATATAACTTATCATTAATTCATTTAAATACGTTTACGTTTTAATATGTATTCAAAGAGTTACAACGTCTATACTTGACTTAGACTTCCTCGCTCCGGGGACGTCATTAATTATTATAGTTTTATCAACATTGTACTCACTTTTTATTAATTTTAGGGCTTCCTTCGTGTTAGAAGAGTGTATAGAAGTTATATTTCTGCCAAAAGTAAGTAAATCCGTTATGTTTTTTTTATCGGTTACTGCGAATATATCCAAATTCGTATTATATCGCGACAGCCTAAACGCATTTTTGCCATCTTTAGTAAATATTATTAAATTCTTTATGCCGGTGTTTTCCGACAGGTTCGCAACATCTCTTATTATTGCGTCCCCTTCGCCTTTTATCTCATGTCTTGTCGCTCGTATTTTTGTATAATTAAAAGCGATCATTCTTCTAAGCATATCAACCGCTTTAACCGGAAATGCACCTACCGCAGTTTCTTCTGAAAGCATTATGGCGTCGGTGCCTTCTAGTATCGCTGTAAAAACATCATCTACTTCGGCACGGGTTGGAAGCGGGTTTGTAGTCATCGACTCTAATACCTGAGTAGCTGTTATAACCGGCTTAAACAACTTATTGGCGTCTCTTATAAGATTGCGTTGAACAAATGGGACCTTAACTATATCCATGTTTAAACCGAGATCCCCTCGTGCTACCATTATAACGTCAGAAGCCACGGCGATGTCTTTAAAATTTTTTAGGGCTACTTCTCTTTCTATCTTTGCTATTAGTATACTATTTTCCCCCGTAAATTTCCTTACGTTTATTATGTCCTCTTTTTTCGATACAAATGAAAGTGCAAATGTGGTTATCCCGTGGCCCAATCCAAATTTTATCCCTTCTATATCTTTTTCAGTAGGGTACTTCTTTTCATAAATCAGGCCATCTGCATTTAGACTCTGTTTATTTAGTAATGTGCCGCTATTAAGTGCTTCCGCTAAAATTCCCTGATTGATTCTTTTTATTGGTTTCAATTCAATTTTACCGTCGGATAGAGCTATTTTTCCGCTAATAGACATTCCTGACAATACCGCTTCTAAAACGGGTATATCTCCTTTTGGCCCCAGAGTATATTCATGGCCTTCTATTATCTCTAATTTACCATTCTGTAGAACACCGGTTCTTATTTTTGGTCCTGGTAAATCTAGAAATATAGAAACGTTTATTTTAAGTTTCTTTTTAAGTTTGTTTATTCTAGTTATAACTTTTGAGAAATAACTAGGAGTACCATGAGAAAAATTAAGTCTAAATACATTTACACCGTTCAAGATCAGTTTCTCTAATGTTTTTTCGCTGTCACAAGCCGGACCCACGGTAACAACGATTTTAACTTTCCGATTATCCATAATTATATAATTAATTTTGAACTTATTAAATGAAACTACCAATTATCTCTAAAGGCATAACGCCGTTAGGTGGATATGAGCGAATACGCACCCACCTTAGTGTTAAAGAAGAACTTGGACTACTATAGTATAGCCCAAAAGAAATGTATTCTGAAGATGGAATACTAATTACAATGTAACTAATATTAGTTGGAGCAAGATTTCTATAAAGTGAGACAGAA
>JASHWD010000083.1 GCA_030044235.1 Candidatus Parvarchaeota archaeon
TTTCTCCGGGGCATTAAGGTTATCTATGCCCTGATTTTTTACTATGAACAAGCTTTTATCAAGGTTGTCCTGTATCCATTGATCTGATGCGTCTTCGCTTTCCATGTTATAATGAGTTTATCTTAACTTTTAACTATGTTATTTTCTAAAGAAGAAACTGCTGAAGAACTGCATACGGGCGCCGCATTATTTATATCATGACATATAAGCGCCGATATATAATCGGCTTCTTCTGTTATACCGGTGTTGATTTGTGACCCGGTAAGATTAAATTGCGAGATTATATAATCCGGCTTATAACCTGTAGAGGTAGTACAACCGGTTACGTTCTGGAAACAGATTATTGGAGTTCCGTCTGGAGCAAGACTAGTTCCGACTCCGACTTCATAAAAATTACCGCCTATTACTGTGAACGGTACACTTCCTCCGGAATCATATTTGTTAAGATAACTACTCTGTATGGCTGTAAGCGTTTGAAGTGTTGATTGTTGGTTATTCAAAGTTTCCGCACTTGAAAAATCTATATAATTTGAAGTATAGCTAAGGTGCGTTGCTAAGAAATTCAACGTCCAGTCTCCTTCGCCAGCTTTATAAAAAATTGCGTCTGATGCAGGTTCAGAACCGGTAGTTAAGTTTTCCACGGGCAATGTGCTTAGTGAAATAATTTTGCCGTAATATGTCCAATTACCGAAATTGCTTAGTGCATCAAAAAGCGCATATCTTTCGGCGGCGCAGAACTGGCAATATTCTATCCCTACAAAAGTTACGTATAATTGATTGCCGACTGTAAATGGTTGTAGACCTACGACTTGATGCCATCCGTTACCAACAGAACTACTCTGAACAGGACTTGAATATAATGTGACTATAAGAACTACAACGATTATTACGACTACCATAATAACGGTTGCGTAAATCAGGTGCATCAACTTTAGCTTGTAACCCTTACTTGCTTCCTTTCCTGAGTTTTCAGCCATCCTTATAAATTTGTATTATCATTATAAATATCTTTAGAAATGAAAGGCTGATTAAAACCTATAAATCTAACGACCTGATAAAGATTATATTGACACCTAGTTAGTTATTATTAAGAGCTAGAAATTAATTCGATATGGATCTGGATTTAAGATACGACAAATCAAAGGGGATTTACGTACTGAATGGCCTCCGCGTAATGCCGCTACCTAAAGGGAGCATGGAGCTTATACAGGATTACGTAGGAAACATACTTGGTCTTGCGACAAAAAGCATATTCGAAGACGCTATGGCTACTACAATGTATTCTTTCTTGACAGATCTCGTTAAGACCAGACAGATAAGAATCAGAAACGACGAAAAATGCGAGGAGGAACTCTTTTCCATGTTTAGGGGCCTCGGTTTTGGAAATATCGGAATCGTTTCTAAAGACATAAGTTCTTATAGTTTAACCATGGACCACGGTTTCAATTCTTTTCTAAGCATAATAAAACCTATGACATATTGTTACCAGGCTGGCGGCTTGCTAATTGCACTATACCGTTTGATTTTAGGAAAAGACGTAAAGATAAACGAGCTTAAATGCAAGACCACCGGAAACTCTGACATAGACTGGTTCGAGTTGACAATATCAAACGAGAAAAAGGAATTTTCGTACATAAACTCTCCAAGCTATCCATTTGAAAGCAAAACGCCTAACCAAAATTTAGAAAAAATAGACATTTCTAATTCGGAATATGGTATTACAATAAACTCGATTCCTGTCGAGATCGTTCCTGTAGTCTTCTTTCCTTATCTTTTCAGCAAACTAAGAAAAATAATAGGCATGGGAGTTTATGGAATACAATACGGCATAGGCACTACGATGTCAAAGCTTTACGTACCATATCCTCTGCCTGAAGTGGCCTCTAAGTATCAGGTTGCTGGCTTCGATGTTCTTGCACCGCTAGCTGGAGTCGGATTGGTAAAATCGATAAAAAACGACTTTGGGGGCTTACAAGAAGTCGACGTATATGACAGCTTCAATGCTCTTCACATAGACACGGAAACAGAAAAACGATGCTATCTACTAGCCGGAATATTGACCGGCTTATCCTATTTATTATTAGGTACAAATTTAAAACTAAAAGAAGCCGACTGTTCATCAGTAAACAATTCTTTTTGCAAATTTTCCTTTGAAAAGTAAAAGACGCGTATATAAAATTATTAATACACTGCACCGATTTAAAAATAGTAATAGACTGATTATGCCAATACGGCCTCATCGCCTAGCAGGAGGGTCCGCGGTTGAAGCCCGCGTTGCGAGGGTGCAAATCCCTCTGAGGCCATATTATATTTAGATAATTTTTATTTTATACTGGGCTAAAGTATTTTGTGCATCCAATAGTTACGATATTTATCCAAATATTACAGAAGGCATCACGCCGTTCGGAGGATAAGCACGTGTGCGCAGCCAATATACATCTATTGGGGCAGATGGAATATAGCTATAGCTTGGGGCGAAAACGAATTCAGATACTGAAGCGGATGGCGCTGAATCGTCTGTGAATATTGTCGAGTAATCTATGTCCATCGAAAGCTGTGTAGGCGAAGCTAACAGCATGGAATATACTTTACTATTATTAGTGTCGTTGTACCCGGTGGAATACGCAAATTGTGTATTATTTCCCTGGTAAATAAGGTTCGTGGCGTGGTTTCCTTCACTGAAAGTATACTGGAAGTTTTTTCCTATACCTGCGTTAGTTATAAGGCCGGTATAGACGCCGGCATATGCATCATCGTACATGTTACCGTAGAACTCCCAAACCGTGTTGTTGTTAGACAGGGAGTATGGTAAACTATTTAGTGAGATGCCATACCAGCCGGGTCCAGCTGGACCTATAGACGTGTAATTCGCGTAATTGTTTATTTGAGTGGAACTCATAGCGCTCCAGCCATCTGGTAATCCTGACAGCCCGCCAAAGCTCTGATAATACGGAAACATGTAAACGCCATCATCGTATTCTCCATATACGGCTGAAAGCTCCGGCGCTTCGCCTACGTCAGTGCTGTTGAAGAG
>JASHWD010000084.1 GCA_030044235.1 Candidatus Parvarchaeota archaeon
ACTACTGTCTGGGTCGGTAACATACATGTCCGCATTTAGTGGGTCATAAGCCAAAAAGGCGGTTATTGTACCAACAGAAATATTTTCAATAACCTCGTTAGCTGAGTTTATGACGCTGACGTTTCCCTCATCAAAGCCAGCCACATATATTTCTTGAGTGACCGGGTCATAAGCCAAACCATACGGATTAGAGTCTAGGCCTATAGAAATGTTTTCAATGACCTCGTTAGCTGAGTTTATGACGCTGACGTTTCCATAGCCATAATCTGCGATGTACATGTCTCCATTTGTAGGATCGTATGCTAACCCGATCGGATCAGAAGCTATGCCAATCGAAATGTTTTGGATTACGACGTTGGACTGGTCTATTACGCTGACGTTATCCTCTATTCCTAAATAGCAACATGGACCGTCATCAGAAACGTATATGTCTTGAGTTGTTGGATCATAAGCGACTTGATACGGACCTGACTCTGGGCCTATCGAAATGTTTTCAACTACGTCGTTAGCTGAGTTTATGACACTGACGTTTCCATAGTCGGTATCAACAACGTACATGTATCCATTAAGCGGATCATATGCGATGCCGTATGGGTCCGAATCTGGACCAATGTATATATTATCTATTATATCATTTGACTGGTTTATCACTGTAACGCCACCATATCCATTATCGGTAACGTACATGTCTCCATTAAGTGGATCGTACGCTAAACCGAACGGCTCGGAGCCCGGGCCTATCGAAATGTTTTCAACTACGTCGTTAGCTGAGTTTATGACACTGACTTCTCCATCGCCATAGTCTGCGACGTAAATGTCGCCTGTTGCGTTATCGTAAGCTACCCAGGCTGAATAAGCAGAAGAACCTAGAGAAATATTTTCTACACTAGGAATCGTTACATCGCTCACGTTATAATTATTCAGGCCAGAAGTGGCGAAAGAAATCGATGAAGGAGCGATGCTGGACGAAGTATTACCATCGTCAGTAACACTCCATGTTGCGCCTGAAGGTAATCCGGTCTCTGTAAATGTTGTAGTCGGCGTTGTGGGAAACGTAGGACCTACAGAAAATATATAAGCTGCTGCAGACATGCCGCCGGCGTAACCGCCCTCGCTTGCATATACGGAGTAGCTCCCGGGTGCCTGATTCGCGCACGAATAGACATAGGTTGTAGAAAAGTAATCTGAGGCGGTCTCGTTGTTTTCTAACGTGCAATTATTCAATCCAGATATAGAGCTTGCATCGATTCCGTACCAACCGCCAGCAAGCATTACAATTACATCTGATGTCGAAGAAAGAGTATAGTTTAGCGAGATGTTGTAAGGCCCAGATGCCGTGACATTATAAGACGGCAGTCGTGATACTCCCAGAATAGATTCTACTAAGGGGGCCTGAGTTGTTCCTATTATGCAACTATTCGATGTTTGCGAACCTATAGAAGAAAATGAATCTGAATATGGTGGATTACTACCGGCCTGGTTGTCCTGTACGTCTGGCGACCAGGAAAAGTTTATGTTACCGTTGCTAGATGCACCGGCGCAAAGATACAGTTTATATCCTAGTGGTGCTGTTACTGTAAGCGAGTTGTTCGTCGTGTTTGAGCCCCTAACATAAAAGTAAGTAGTGGATGGTGCCCCGAAAGTTGTTGATGGCATGAAACCATTCGGAGGATACGCGGCGTGATAATAATCTGCGCTCGAATTTGTAATTACCTGCAACCCGGCACCTCCATCTGTCTGGCCATAATCTATCTCTAGCCTATATGTCCCTCTATTTAACGCAGAACTAAATGGTCCTGGATAGTTTGCCCAATTTATATAATCGCGTATATTACCGACATTGCTTCCACTAACCCAATCAACTCCGTTAGAAGTCCCATTGCCTGGACCGTAGCTTGCTATAACTCCATCGTCTACGAATATGCTAAGGTTCGTAGCCTTTGAAGTATCTACAAATCCTATAACCTTTAAATAAAACGTCTCGCCGTCATTTACGACAGGCGGATTTGGGAAATCCTCAGCATAATTTATTATAGTATAACCTGTCAATGTAACACCACCGCTTTCGTAGCCAGTCAAAGGACCATACGAACCGGAAACATGTGTATAAAGTATTGGAGTCGTAGAGTAGAAACTATTACCATAATACGCTAGCGTTATCTCTGTTCCTTCGCCTATCTCCGCCCCACTTATCGGGTCGCTATAACTATGATCAATACTGCTAAGTCCGGAATACCATATCTGATATTCTAACCCAGGCTGCATCACGTCCGCTATATCATCGTATTCGCCGTATACCGGCGATAGCTGCGAGGCTTCTCCAGTGGTCGCGTTATTAAGAACATCTGTATTGTTCGGATAGAACCCTGCATAAATGTCAGTCAAAGTAGTATAGGCAGGTATGCCTTGGGGGATTTTTAACCAGTACAGTGCCCAGCCCCCAGAAATGGAATAATTTTCAAGCCACGAATTTATTATTATACCGGACGTTATATTGAAGAACAAAACGTTCTGTAAATCGTAGCCATTTGTGTCGTTTATGTAGGCTGCATAAGATGCTAAAGAGAGGTTTACCTCCTGTTGGAAAGGCGCGGGCGTCGCTATTGACTGGGAATTTGTTATATTAATCTGTGCCTCGTATTCCGGTTCTTCAGGTACGCCACATGAAAGAGAATATGTTAATGCTACAAGGCTACCTGCTTCATCATAACCAGAAGAGACCGAAGGAATGTAAAGACAAGTAGAATAAGAATCACCGACGGTATAAGAAAAGTTTCCTGGAAGTGTCGTAAATACATCGGTTGTAGAGGTAGATGACTGATTGTTTCCGTCATAATCTACCCACCATGAAGCGTTGGAAGGTAATCCATACTCTTTGAAGATCGTTGAGCATGATGCTTCTATATAATTAACATGAACCGGGTCACCTCCCGATGTAGTTACTGTATCGTTTCCTAAAGGTACTTCAGGTGCATATGTGCAATTGTCTGAATAAGCATCCCCTATTTGGTAAGCGTGTGTGCCCGGGAATGTGTATATAACGTTACTAGTCGATGAAGAGGACTGGTTTGCACCGTTGAAGTCGACCCACCACGAAGTGTTTGAAGGCAGTCCAGACTCTGTGAAATTCGTTTGATAGGCAAGAGAATATGTAATAGATATATTAGTGCCTGCTGTGTTGTTTCCGGAAGCTGGAGAAGGCAGATAAAGCGCGCTGTAAGTTGAAGTGTTAGAATTGAATACATTCATATACCCGCTGTAAGTAATGGCGTACATGTCTTCATTTGCCCAATCATATGTTAACTCTCCGACTCCGTAATCCTGACCAACTGAGATATTTGCTAGTAAATCATTGGTGGATGAATTTATCACACCGATAGAATTACTGTCAGCAACGTACATGTCTCCATCTGCTGGATCGTACATCAAGTTAGGAAATAAAACGCCTAGAGAAATGTTTTTTATCACGTCGTTCTCTTGGTTTATTATGCTTACATTTCCAGAAAACAAATAAACGACATACATGTCTCCATTTGTAGGATCATACGCAATATTATACGGGTAGGAGTATTGGCCTAAAGAGATGTTTGATATTACATCGTTTGACGAGTTTATTACGCTGATGTTTCCGTAGCGATAATCTGCAACGTACATGTCTAAAGTTTCTGGATTATACGCTAAACCGTCTGGTTCAAAATATTGTCCAAGGTAGATATTTTTTATTATATCATTTGATGAGTTTATTATAGTGATATTACCATTGTACTCAAAATTGGCAATGTACATGTCTCCATTGGCTGGATCATATGTAACTACTCCATATAGATACGTGCCTGGTTGGACCGAAAAATTTGCTATTATGTCATTCGACTGGTTTAATACCAGCACTGTGCCTAGATAATTGTCATAAGCAATGTATACATCTCCATTGGCTGGATCATAGGTCACCGCATATGGATATGAATGAATACCTTCCGAAATCTCCGCCGTAATGTCATTTGACTGATTTATGACGGTTACGTTACTCTGCCAGTTATTGTTTGCAAAGTAAATGTCTCCGTTTGCCGGGTCGTATGTTAGTTGCTCATAAGAGGAAGCTGGATACGGGTACGTATCGGGACCGATAGAAAGATTTTTTATGTTATCGTTCGATGCATTTATGACACTTATGTTGCCGTAATAATCAGAAGAAACGACATATAAGTCACCCGTAGCATTACTATAACCCGTCGCAACCTGATTCGGAAGGTAAATTTCTGCGGCAATCGCTCCAGATGGACCGTTACTTATGTTATACTGGTACGTGCCGCGAAGCGTATAAAACGAATTGGAATTTGATGTTGAAGTTTGATTTATGCCGTCGTAATCCGCCCACCACTGCGATCCTTTCGGCAACCCTGACTCGGTAAATAGCGTGGTCGCACAGGAGTCTATAACAGTAAACACTATTGCCTTGGTAGTGCCGGCTTCTAAATATCCAGAAGATGAACTTGGTGAATAGTAGGTTGTGCATCCGTCGCTAGAGTTTGAAAATGATGGTATTGAATAATAATAATCTCCCGAGCTAGTCGAGAATATTATATTTTTATTATAAAGCGCGGTGACATTTATGACAGAAACTGCATCGCTTTCTAAATCAGTTACGTAAACATATCTACCATTTGGAGTCACAGCTAGATTGTAAGGCGAGCTTCCAACTTGGATATTTGAAATCTGCTCGTTCGTTGTTATATTGATTATCGATACTATATTGCCGTCGCCCCATTCATTGGCGATATATGCCAGGTCTCCACTTATCGCTATCGACTCGGCTTCATATCCCGCCGGTATATTGGATACTACCGTCTCGGAGGTGGTATTTATTATTGAAACATCGTCGCTGTCTTTATTTGTAACATAAGCATATTGCCCGTTTGTAGTGAAAGCTATACTGCTAGGCTCATCTCCGACATTTATATTGGCTACTACAGTGTTAGATACCGTGCTTATCACGGAGACCGTGTCGCTGTCCTTATTAGCGACATAAACATATTCTCCGTTTGGACTGACTGCAACTGCTCTCGGATAAGATCCTACATCTATAGGAGAACCAAGAACCGTATTGTTTGAAAGCGATATTATAGAAACTGTGTCGTCATAGGTATTGTCAACATAAGCGTATTGCCCGTTTGGAGTTATTGCGATAGCTCCTGGATATGACCCTACATTTATAGGAGAACCGATTACAGTATCATTTGATACAGATATTACCAAAACATCGTTGTCGCACGGATCTGTGACATAAACATATTCTCCATTTGGAGTTATTGCTATGCCCTGTACGCAGTTTCCAATGTATATCTCGGACCCTCTTGCAGTATTGTTTGAAGTATAAATGGCTGAAACTGTTCCATCATTATAATTGGCCACATAAACGTATTTGCCATTTGGGGTTATCGCGATACCTTCCGGCGAATTCCCCACGCCTATATTTGTAACTAAGCTTGTAGATTTGGTTATGCTATCATAAGTAACAGACCAATTTTGATTGATTAACAACCCAGTTTCTGTGAACGTAGTGGTCAGATTGCTTCCGCCAGAGATACTTGGAGAGCAGGCGATCGAGGACGAGAACCTAACTAACTGGGTCTGGCCTGATGCAAGGTCACCAGATGAAGGAGAAGGAGAATAAGTTTCTGTGCATCCACCGGCTGAGCTCAATTCTACGTAAACCTCGGATACGGTGTATGCGAACGTGCCTTTTGCCGTGCGGAAGAATATTGCCGGTGTGTCTGAACTTCCAGAGATGGAATCATAAGAGACCTGCCAGGTCGTTCCTGATGGTAAGCCTGATTCCATGAACGTTGTTGTGTTGGTTGCGCTTTCATTGCAGCTGGTGGAGGATGTGAACGTTATTGACTTTGATAATCCTGCGGCAAGAGTGCCCGATGAAGGGTAAGGAGTATAATTCGTGGTGCAGCTACTAGATAAGTTCTGCAATGATGATACTGAATAGGAATAATCGCCTTCTGGAGATGTGAACTGAATTGTAGCTGCATTGCTGCTCTGGGAAGAAGCATCGTATACTACGTTCCATTGATAGTCTGACGGTAAACCTGTCTCTTGGAATACTGTCTGGGCTTGGGTGGCCGGACTCGATGCGGTGGTTAGGTTGATGTAACCTTCTGATGTCACCAAAGATCCGTTTTCATATCTGCCTGTTACATTCACTTTTGCCGCCAATGGAAAGACGAAGCTGCCATGGATATAACATTCGTCTGACTGTCCTGCGCTTAATGGATAATATAGACATGAGAAATTATCATAAAGTACCGGATCGTTGACTAATGCTGATACATTTATTATTGTCATCTGGACCGAGCCTATGTTCTTGACTGTGACTGACAGGACCGAATTGTTTGCGGACGCGGTTATAACCGGTATTTGAGAGAAACCCGTTATGCCGCTTTGGACTGCTGGCTGAGATGGCTTTGATAAAATGAAAAATAGAGCCAACAAGAATAATAGGATAATAACTAAGATGATAAAAATGATTGCTTTTTTCTTTTTCTTCTTTTCATCGCGTTTTTTATTGGGAACAGGCATTTTAATTAAAAACAACTAGAATATTAAAGGTTTAATAATATATACACATAGGGGAGATTTTATCATTTAAAATTTATTTTTCAACCTTATCCGCACCAATAAGAAAATCTAGCCCCGACCGGATTTGAACCGGTGTTACAGGCTCCAAAGGCCCATGTACTTGGCCGCTATACTACGGGGCTATAAGAAGCCTTAGCCCATGATTATTTTTAAACATTAAAAAATTGCGCCAAAATCTTTGAAGATTTAAATATCAAAGTTAATATAAGACTAAATGATAGTTGAGGTTCTAGTTGCGGCGGCGCTCGGATTCGTCGCTGTCCTTCTTGGCGGACAATTTCTTCTCCCTATACTCTATCAAAGCGGGTTTAGAGCGCAGGATATAAACAAAAAGAACAGGCCGATCCTTCCGGCAAGCGGGGGTCTTGTCCTTGCACTTGGATTTTTCGTTGGCATAATGGCTATTCTTTTCTCTGTGGCTTTTATCGAAGCCGCCAATATAAATGTTGAACTTTTGCTTGTTACTTTGATTAGTGTAATCGCTATATCCTTTGTCGGCTTTCTGGACGACCTTCTCGGTAGCAGAATAAGGACTTCAAAAGAAGACGTTAAAAAAATCGCTGAAAACTATTCATTTTTTAATGGGGGAATAAAGCAGTGGCAAAAACCTTTGTTAACGTTAATAGCGGCAGTTCCTCTGATGGTAATAAACTGGGGTACGCCGGTACTTAATATTCCTTTTATAGGAAACGTCGCGATAAATCAGATAGTGTATACGCTCATAGTTATACCGCTAGCGGTTGTATTTTCTTCCAATGTGTTCAATATGCTAGAAGGTCTCAACGGGATCTCAGCACAAATGGGGCTTGTGGCGTTCTCCGCGCTAGCTATATTTTCTTATCACATCCAATCGTATACCGCCTTTGCTATCGCGACCGTAATGTCGGGAGCATTATTAGCATATATATATTATGGCTCTTACCCTGCAAAGATCTTACCCGGAGACAGCCTTACATATCTGATAGGCGCTTCTTTTGCAGCTACCGTAATAGTAGGGAACATGCAGGTACTTGGACTTCTACTTCTTATACCCTGGATAGCGGAGTTTTTCCTTAAAGCTAGAAAAAGATTCCATGCTAATTCTTGGGGATTGGTACAAAAGGATGGGACCTTAAAATCGCCACATGGAGATAAAATATATTCTTTGAATCACATCTTCCTTAGAACTGGGCGTTTTAAAGAATGGCAGATAGTTGCGCTATTGACTCTGCTAGAAGTCGTTATTGCCGGACTTTGTCTAGCGGCGCTTTGGTAAGGTTTTAAGCTAGTAAAAATACCTACCTTGCAGTAAAAAGAAAGCTTTATATTTAGGCTTTCATCTATTATACTACCATGGAAAGCAAGGTCGTTGCCGGAAAGGATGTTACACTCGAACAATTACTGATAAAAACAGACGAACTTTCTCAAATAATAGGTGCTAATGTACTAAATTTAACTAAATTAGAGCACGCTTTGTCTCCTTATCTAAGAACATCATTCTTAGTCGAATACGATAATGGCAGCAAAACGATACACGGCAACCAGGTTTACGAGATGGTTGCGCCTTTCAAAACCGAAAACATGAAACCGCCGGAGGTATTAAGCCCAGGTGAAAAGTCTGCTCCAAGTGTTATAAAAAATGCAGATACTGAAATGTTAAATCTTAATGCTCAAGGTACTTCAATGTGTGATAGTAAACCCGACGGATATGCGGCAGGTAGAAACTTAGTTGGCATAGACATAAGATTAAATGAGACGCTCGAAAACCCACCAGAAACTTCCTTTACTTTCGATAAAATCGGAAAGGCTTTCACCATTAAGAAAGTCATTTCCAATGTTTATAGATTAAATGCCGTGGAGAAAGGCGCCAAGTTCTTTTTTGCTACAGATTCCAACGGAACAACCGGTTACCTAGTGTCTTTGGATGCTCAAGACGAACTTGAAATGTCAGAGCAAAGTCTTTTGACCGTATCGTTCTCTGACATAAAAACCGACTATCTTAATTCGCTTCCCGGAATGCGCCACTCCGCTAGACTTTATGAAGTAAAGGAAAGCGGACAGGTAAAGAGAAAGATACCGACTTCTAGTCTCGAATTTAAGACCATATTCCCTGCATTATCGGATCTTCAAAACAAACTTTTTGATACGAATCACCAATACAACATAAGCGCTATGGAAGTATTTCTAAATGGTGGAAAGGTGGGCATAATAGATTGCCTTAAAGACTTCAAAGAGTCGCTAATCCAAAACGGAAGAGTCTATCTAAAGCAAGTTAAACCGAAATTGAATAAGGGCAAGGTGGAATATATCAACGGGGAAATACAAGTATCAGAAGACTTGGATACTTTTATAGAAAAGGTAAAGACTTTGTACAACGGCGATAAAGACGCTGCAAAAAGCGACTTATTCTTAGTCGCTCCCAAAATTCCGGCGCCAAAATCTGACATATCGTCGATGTATAGCTAGATGCTTAAATATTAGTAAAGAAAACAATGAATATGGAAATAATCCCACTAGGAACAACGGTAGTGCAATATGAGGGAATTATGGATGACCAACAGTCCTACAACTTCATAAAAACTACGCTTCAAGGACTTGGTTATAAGGTGTCCGAAAATTCTTACGTGCAATTCGCAGGTGGAAACTACGCGATAGAGTGGACCGCTAAAAGGCTTATAGATGATTACATGGCGTATAGATTAACTGTAAAGCTTGATTATCGTGGGATGAATGAAGCTTCTGCTATGAAAGACGGTAAACAAATAAAAGTAAAAACAGGTGGCTTAAAGGTAACTATAATAGCTGATTTAATACTAGATTATCTTGACAAATGGACCGTCGGAATATCAAAATTCATAAGGCCGATTTATGATAAAATGAACTCAGAGGTCATAAACCAGAGAAAGGCTACCTTTGAAAACGAGATACAAAATCTAAAAACCGCAATACAATCGCATTTCGGGCAATGAGCCTATGCCTACAAGAAGCATATCCTCTTTTGATCTTTACAAGTTTACAAAAGAGCTTTCATTTTTAAACAATGGTTTTGTAAGAAATGTAAAAAGCCGAAAAAACGAGATTTACATACTTATCTTTAGCGGCCAGGAATATTGGCTAAAAATAGTCCCCGGAAAATATATCTCCGTATCAAAGGAAAAGCCGGACGAAACCATAGAATTCCCATTCACGTCAAAATTAAAAAATGAATTCTTGGGCAAAAAGATAAACATCTCGCTGCACAAGTCCGATAGAATAATAGAAATATCTGCCAGAGATGCAAAATTAATAATAGAACTTTTTTCTAATGGGAACGTTTCGATAGTCAAGGATGGTATTATAGAGCTATCACTTTTCACGAGATCTTATGGAACCAGGACCGTCGCTTCCGGCAAACCTTTCCAATACCCGCCAGAATCGTTGGACGTTTTTAATATTGAAGTAAAAGACTTCTCTAAATCTCTTATAGAATCGAAAAGAGAAAACTTAGTAAAAGCATTGGCCGTAGATTTTTCGCTTGGCGGACTCTACGCTGAAGAAATTTGTTACAGGGCGGGTTTCGATAAAAACATGAGTCCAAGAAATCTTGAAAAAACGGACGCTAACAAGATTTACACTATTGCTAAGGCAATGTTTAACGAATCGGCTAAGCCAAGCATAATCGAAAACAGATTTCTAGCAGTAGTAGAAATAAGGGACTTATCCGGCGAAAGAAAGAACTTTAAGACCATTAATGATGCGATAAACTCCTATTTTGAGGAAGAAGAAAAGAGCGAGGGCGGACAGAGGACTTTTAATCCGGCAAACATAGAAAATAAGATAGCTGAATATTCCAAGTTTGTAAATTACATAACAGAAAATTATGACAGCATAAAAGATGCGATAAGAACAATAAGAAACTCCGATGAGAGCCTTGAAAGCCGAAAGTCGAAGCTAGGTTCTTTGGGCTGGGAAGTTAGAGATAAGTTCATATACAGAACGGATAACCCAGAAATACAGATAGACATGACTAAACCCATCAATGATACGTTAGCAGATAATTATCAAAAAATAAAAAGACTCAAAGCGGCTTTAATAAAAAAACCAGAATCGAAGACTCAAGCAAAGAGACTAAAGTTCCATTTCGAGGATGTCTGGTATTCAAAGTTCAGATATTTTTTTACGTCGTCTAATAAATTGGTCGTTATAGGAAGAGACAACAGCCAAAACACTGTCCTTGTGGCTAAACATGCCGAACCTAGTGACTTAATAATTCATGCTGATGTATTCGGAAGCCCCTTCGGTTTATTAAAACTCGCCCGAGGAGTAACCGCGACAGAAGGTGACTTGCGTGAAGCTGCTGAGATGGTCGGCTCGTACTCATCTGCATGGAAAGCGGGTGCTGGCAGCATAGATGTTTATTCTGTAAAACCGAAACAAGTTAACAAAACGCCGCCTTCTGGTGAATCCCTAAAGAAAGGGGCGTTTTATATAGAAGGAGAGAGAGACTATATTAAAGATGCGGACCTTAAAGTCTACATCCGTTTAACCTACGATGAATCAGAATACAATCTTGTCGCATTGCCGTATCGACCAGAAGGAAATTTCATATTGATTAGGCCCGGAAATAATAAGAGAGAGGACGTATTAGCTAAGATAACAAAAGCTTTTTCCCAAAGGGCCGGCATAATAATTGATAAGGATAGACTAGATCGGCTTATACCAACCGGCCGTTCTGCCATAGAAAAGATATCCGTATCTTCTGAAAGTGCGAAAATTGGCGAATCTAAGCTATAAATAGAACTTGTAATCTAACTAACATTAAGTGATTAGATGATACCAAATAAGGCTGCGCTTGAAAATGTTATAACAGATCTCTCGAGTGACGATGGCTGTATAATAGTCGAGGGTAAAAGAGATATAAGTGCTCTAGTTGCTTTGGGGATAGCTAAAGATAGAATATTACAAACGGCTCAAATAAGATATTGTGATTTAGAAGCAAAAATGCGGTCAGGTTATAAAAAACTTATACCTCTGTTTGATAACGATAGAACCGGTCGTAATAGATTATCTTCATTTATGGCGTATTTTTCCGCGAACGGCACACCTATAGACCTGTCATATTCAAGTAGGATAAAAAATTCTGGGCTTGTTTGTCTAGAAGACATAGACAACGTAGTTTGCTCATAAATTATCATGATACGGGGTGCTACCCCCAAAGTGAATTATCCAATCCAGCTTAGTCTCTTTTTCGCAATACTTGGCAGTCATAAAACATGCAATGGCTTATTACCGTATACTTTTTCCGAAAAGTCGCGCAGGTCGAATTCGCGATCGGTGTAGCTTAGCAATTTTCTTTCTATGCGGCCCATCTTTTCCGCGCTAGACCCGCCGAATATCGCGATTTCTGGATTATTTTTTATATGTCCGTCTAAGTCAAAGCCTATCAGAATGTGACCTATCAAATGTTGTTCCCGATGAAAGTTATAAGTCCCTTCACGGCATTTCTCAAACACGTAAGTTTCTATTATATAGCCGCCATGCGTTTCTTTTAACATTACATTGGGTGAAGTATCCCTGGTGAGATACCCGTTATAAGTTATTGATTCATTAACATATCCAGCCACTTTTAGCAAATGTGGGTATACTTTAATTTTTTGGGCGATCGCATCCGCTTTCTTCTTCCTCTCCTCTTCTATTCTCCGGTAATACCCCCAGTCGAATATGCTTTCTAAACCCGATTTTTGGTCCATTCAATCCGCTCACCTCTAAATAGAAGCTATTAGCCTTATGGCGGTTAATGGTGAGCTTCATCGCCCGATATAAGAATAATAAAGAACTAATAAGATATTTAAACTTATCTTCTTATTTATCGCGATTGTTGAACAAAAATAAGTCGATTTAGAACCTGTTTGGCACTTTGCTCTCTACTGGTCGTAAAAGCCTCAGGCGAGAATCGGACTCGCGATCTTTTCCTTACCAAGGAAACGCTTTACCACTGAGCCACTGAGGCATATAATTATTATATTTTAATACGAAGATATTTAAAGATATTAAAATCTACTCTAAATCTAGCTTCTAAAAAGCGAAGGTTGTCAATAATATCGAGTCAAAGGTAACTCTTCTTAAGTAAAGGAACGCTTAAATACCAAAAAAGAATTTGAATACAAGATGGGAAGAATAAGAGGAAAGACTATTAGACAGTCAACGCTGGAAGTTCTTAGACGCTACAAAACTCATTTCAACGAGAATTACGAAGCCAATAAAGCGGCGCTTAATAAAGTTATAAACAGCAGCAAGACGAACAAAAATAAAATCGCAGGTTATATAACTAAATTAGCAAAAGAGAAAAAGATAGAAGAGTACATGATTGAGCACTCTACAAAGTAAGTTATTCTTTAATTGCTTCTTAAAAGAGGATTTAATTTATATTATATCTTCTTCAGCAACGACTACAAAGTCCCCTATTGAGATAACAGAATTGTAAGGTATCTGATCAAAGCCCTTCGGGTCCTTCTCAAATTGGAATGTATTAGCGTAAGTCGAAGGGGTTTTTATTGTAAGGTATACAATCTCTCCGGTCCTAACCTCGTAAATTAAGTCATTTACAACGCCGAGTTTTTTACCGCTTTTACCGACCACAGTCTTCCCGACAATGACCTTTGCGTCTAATCTTTCGCCTTTTGTTATTCCTGTCATAATAATCCTCCTTAATCGCTATTAATTTAAGCGTATCTTATAATAGATTAAAGTAAACTCTCAATTTAAAGCTTTTCGGTATACTAAGATAGTTTACAAATATGTTTGTTTGAATAATAGAATCCAACTAATTACGGCTTATCCGAAAACGTAAATCCTATCGTTAGCTATCTTTTCCGTTAGAATTGGCTTTAGGTAACTAAGATCTATGTTAGATGCTTCTAATACTGAGATTACTACCCTACCGCCTTGCTTACAATATTTAAAAGCGGATTTTATACAACGTTCTCTTTCTCCTTTATCGAGATCCTGCAGTACTGTTATGCAAAAGACGAGGTCAAACTTTTCTTCGGACTTGAACTGAGATATTTTTAGCCTAAGGACCTTAACGTTTGGAAGCTTCTTTGCTTCTAGAAAGTCTGCCATCTCCGAAGGCTCTAGAGCGACTATTTTACATTCTTTCAGGTTTTCCTCCAATAGTCCCGTACCTGCA
>JASHWD010000085.1 GCA_030044235.1 Candidatus Parvarchaeota archaeon
TATTGTTACGATAATTGCGGGAAGGGGGCGGCTACAAAGGTGCTGTCTAAAGAAATTATGGAACTACCACCGAAGAAACAGAAAATATTTTTAGAATATTATCTGAAAGGAGATGGGAATAGATACATAAAAAAGAAGAATAATTCAGTTATGATTCGTGCATCGACCGCAAGTAAAATTCTGGCGTTTCAACTTCAAGAGATTATAGCGAGAAATGGTATATTCTCAAATATCCAAATAAGAAAAGGCGGAGAAGACTGGATACTCGGCAGGAAAATTTCCAGAAAGGACCAGTACATAATAGAATATACAGAAAATAAGAAATGGAGCTCCGTGCGTCATAAAGATAACATATTTTTTGTACCTATAAGAGAAATAAAACGTGAACCATTTAAAGGCGAGGTTTTTAACATCGCAGTCAAAGAAGATGAATCTTATCTAGTTAAGGGTTTCGCAGTGCACAACTGTTCGGCCCCCGTGTATGAGCCGGATAGTAAGGCTATGCATGCAGCGATAGTGGAAGTCTTCGTGAATAAAGGCGCAAAGGTCAAATTTATTTCCGCGGAGAACTGGAGCAGAAACGTTTACAATCTTAACACAAAGCGCGCGATAGTTGGAGACAGAGGACACATGGAATGGGTAGAAGCTACTTTGGGGTCGAAGGTAACCATGCTGTATCCAGCGTCTTACCTTACAGGGGAAGGAGCAAGCAGCTCGAACTTGACGGTTTCGTTTGCACAACCCGGAACATGGAAAGACAGCGGTTCAAAAGTTATAATGTCGGCGCCAAATCAAAGCGCAAAGATAATCTCTAAGTCAATAAGCATGGGCAAAGGTACAGCAGTATATCGCGGGCTGCTTAGAATAAACAAAAATGCGGCTAATTCAAAAGCGTACACTCAATGTGATTCACTGCTCTTGGAAGACAGCGCGGTAACGGCCGCCTTCCCGCACAATGAAGTCCTTAGTCCCACCGCAAAAGTGTATCATGAAGCGACGGTAGGAAAGATATCAAAGGACAAACTGTTTTACCTCATGTCTAGAGGGCTTACGGAAGCTCAGGCAAGGTCTTTGATAGTATTGGGATTCCTGGATTCTGTTCTTAAAGAGATTCCTTTGGAGTTTGCAGTTGAGATAAATAAGTTGATAGAGACCGAAATTTCTGCACTGCCTGGCGCTACGGGATAAAAGCTATATTATGAAGAGCATAGGAGCGATAATAAAAGAAAATGGCGTAAAACCTGAGCTAAAGAAAGAATGGAGAGATTCGCCGACTGTAAATGCATACACGGATTTCTCTAAGCTCGATATTTCTGGCTTTAACGTGATAGAGAAGGTCTTACCGATAGAAAAGGGCGGATTTGAAAGTTCTAGTTATCAAGAGTTTTTTGATGGTGTAAACGAAACACCGTTAAACATAATAAGAAAATTCCAAAATTTTAACTTGGCTGGAGAAGTAGATGGAGACAGCGTACTTGAATTTGGAAAAAACGATTCACTTTTAGGTTCTATAAAAGCGAGGCTGTCTAAAAATTCTAGGCTAAAAATATCGATGGGCGACTATAAGCTATCCTTCATAACCTTATGGATCGAATGCGAAGCAGGTTCGGACAACCAATTGGAGCTTGAATCGAATGGCAGCGGGATAACTTATGTCAGGATAAGGGAGACACTCGGAGAAAACGCAAAACTTTCCATTATAAACAAGCACATAAAGGATTCGTTCCTATTTTTGCACGGAGACTGCGAGTTAGGGGAGAATGCCTCGGTAGATTCTAAGATATATGTGTATGCCGATAAGGGCGCACATTATGATTGCGTCCAAAATGTTCTTCACTCCGGATTGAATAGCAAGTCAAATGTCGGCGGGAGGGGTGTAGTAGATGGTCCATCTTCTTTAATATTTAGGGGAATGTTGAAGATACACAGAGAAAGATGCAGCGGAAACTTCGAGACCAAGACCATAAATCTAAGCAATGGGGACGCCTTTACCGATTCCGTGCCTATGCTCGATATAAAAGCCACGAACGTCTCTGCAAGACATTCTTCAGCTATAGAAGACATAGACAAAGCGGAACTTTTCTATCTAGCGTCTAGGGGCTTTTCTGAGCAGGAAGGGTCAAAACTTATAATAGACTCGATGCTGAACATTTCGGATTAACATTAATATTAGGCATACTATCCTATAAAATGGCATTGATTTTCGATTTGGACGGCACACTAATAGACAGTCTTCGGATACATAAAGCAGCTACGAATTATGCTATAAAGAGTGTGCTTGATGGTCACAATATACCTAAAAGTTTTATGGACAAAGCTATAAGGTATCCTTCCCCAATTCTTCTAAGGTTAGCAGCACAAAAATTTCATCTAAACCTTAACTCAGAAATATATAAAGAAATAATGAAGAAAAAACTCGATATAGTTACAGATGAAAACATAGCGGCACAAGTAAAAATATATCCTGGCGTGGTTGAACTATTTAAGTTGCTAAGAGATAATGGCATAAGGTTTTGCATAGCAACTTCGATGAATACGACAGAGTTAAAAAAGTTCACAAGAGTCTTGAAACTTAAAAAGATATCTAAGATAATAATAAATCCAGACAGTCATGCTCACGAGAAACCAAATCCTTACATAGTGAATAAGTCTGTTAGCATTCTTGGAGTCAAAAAGAAGAAAGTTTTTTACGTTGGCGATAGTCCTTATGATGCGGTTACTTCTAAGCGTGCTCATGTTAATTTTATAGGAGTATTTAACAAAAAAGAGCTGGGCGCTGAGGACGAGTTTTATAAAGACATAAAAGAATTAGCTTTGAAAGTGAAAAAAAACATAGAACGGTTTAAAGATTAATTATAAAATAATGTCGGCAGCTTTAAATCTATTTAAATCCCCTTATTTATATGTCAAAAATAATTCACGCTCAATCCGCCCTAGAATACATGATGACCTACGGCTGGGCTATTCTAATAATAGTAATAGTCGCAGTAATCCTATACAGTCTAGGCTTATTCAGCCCATCGAGCGCAATAGGCAATACAGTTACAGGTTTCGCAGGATTAGGAGCCCCCTCAGTAAATTGCTGGTCTAATGGAACAGCGGAAGTAACATTAGGAGATAATCTTGGCCAGACAATAAACATAACCAACATAACTTTTGAAGTGAATGGAGTTCCAGTAGCTTACATAAAGCACGGTGCAGAAATAGCTCCAAATGCATTCGCAACCTTCTCAGC
>JASHWD010000086.1 GCA_030044235.1 Candidatus Parvarchaeota archaeon
TGTTAGTTTTATTGGGGGCTTATGCGATTTATCCGATATCTCTTATAGCCTTGGTTGGAGTTCTTATAGCGACAAACTATTATCTTTCCTCTTTAAAGAGTATACTTTTTAATTCCCTTAAAAAGGTCTTTAGTAAAATAACTGACATTTCGAGGTTTGACGCAATGCAGCTATCTCTGTTTACTATTTTTATAGTCGTACTAGGAATAATGCCTAGCATATTGATAAATTCATTTAATCTGGCCATATGATAAACTCCGAATACATACTTTTTGCTGGCGTATTAGCGTTGATATTGATCGACTTGTTAAGACTTCGTCTAAAAATTAATGATAAGAAGATAATACATTTCCTTACCCTAGCCGTACTTATAGCGGCATTTATCGCGGAGATAGTTTTCGGCGACATGAACATCAGCTTTTTCAGCTCTACGCAGTATTCTCAATTTGTGAACGGATTCATACTGTTTCTTGCTGTCATGATATACTCGTTTTTAATTTCGGACTCAAAAGATTATAGTACATTCATAGACTTTCTTTTCATTTTAGCAACACTAGGAGCTACATTAGTTGTATTATCCAGCAACTTTATCTCCTTGGTTATCGCCATAGAGATGATTTCTATCTCCTCGTACGGATTGGTCTTTTTCCAGAAAAGCAATAAGCAGATGGAAGGTGCTATGAAGTACGTTTCTCTTAGCTTCATATCAGTTGTAATAATGATATTTGGCGTTTCACTTGTATACGGTGGTTCAGGCACGCTTTCGTTTACGCAATTGACAAGCGTTGACTACATTCCATTCATAGCCGGAGTAGGATTAGTCATGGTTGGACTGGCGTTTAAATCGACAATAGTCCCATTCCATATGTGGGCACCGGACGTGTATGAAGCTTCCAATAGCATTGTAACGGCTTTTCTATCGTCCATCTCAAAGGCAGCGGGACTAGTAGCGATGATCAGGGTTTTCTTTTTCGCTTTTCCGGTTTCCTCGTCATTTGTGAGTACTATGTTTATTATACTCGCCGTTTCTACCATCTTCTTTGCGAGTTTCTTGGCTACCGTTCAAGACAGGATAAAAAGACTTTTGGCTTATTCTAGCATAGCTCAAGCCGGCTTCGCTTTCATAGCGATAGCGTTGCTTAATCGTCTTGGAGTCCAGGCTGCGATATTTTACGTATTCACTTTTGCGATAGCGGATGCCCTTGTCTTTTTAGCTTATAAAATATTCGAAGACCAAAAGATAATATACAAAAAGGACGCAGCGAGGATGTTCTCAGTATCTAAAATAGCGACCGTTGGATTTTTTATAGGGATACTATCCCTTGCAGGCCTGCCACCGACAATAGGATTCTTTGGAAAGTTAGCGATATTCGTTTCGTTGCTGACGCAAGGTTACGTTTATTTGGTAATCGCGCTTTTTGCAATCATCCTTTTTTCAACCTTCTATTACTTTAGCTTGCTTAGAGATACTGATCCGGCTGCCGCAAACAATGTTCAGAATACCGGCACAAAAAACTTAAGATTTAGAGTAAAGGAAGCGATTATAATAGTTCTCACGGTCGCACTTTTTGCCGGCGTTGCGTTTATTGCATTTTAAACGTCTATCTTTCTATTGCTTCGTAGAAGGTCTAGAGACTTCCTTCTTTGAGACTTTTACCGTCTCTTTTGCTGCCGGAACATTTGATTTATTAGAGGCTTTTAATTCCTCTTGTCGCAATGAATTTTTCAAAGCGGCTATCTTCTTTTTTAAGTGTTTGTACTTGCCGGCATCAGCTGGCTGTAGTCCCTGTGTCCTTTTTATGTTCATTTTCAGAAGCTCTAGCTCCAGCTCCTTCAAGTTCTCTTCCATCTTTAAATTCCACCTCGCCGACCGCGTGAGTCGGCACTACTATTGTGACCTTTATTCCTATCGAACCTCTTTTTAATATCAATTGCTTCTTTGCTTTTCTTACGCCGAAATCTTCCAGCTGCCCGGTCTTTGGCATCACACTTCCATGAGGTCTAAATTTGAAGTGAGCAGCTCGTTCTTTTATTACCCCACCTATCTCTATCTCTGCTCCGCTTGCGCCAGCATTTATTATGTCGTCAAGAGCTTTGTGGGCTATTATTTTGTACTTCATAGGGCCATACTTTGATATTTTGAAAGCTATGGAATCCGCCACCACTTCTGGATCAAGCATCTGGTCTTCGGTCTGTTCAATGTCTATGTGAGGGGGCTCTTGTTTGAAATATGTACCGAGTTCATTTGAAGCCTCTTTTAGTGACTGACCACCGCGGGTTACTAGAACTCCGGGTTTGGGCGTCTTTAGAACAACTTTCATGCCAAGAGGAGTTTTGTCTATTTTTATGTCGCTTATGCCGTATCTTGTGAATTTCTTAAGCAAATATTCCCTGGCTATCTGTTCGTTTACTCTTGAATTAATTATTTTCTTTGGTAACATCTTCTTTCGTCTCCTCAGTTTTTTTCTCTTCTGCTGCCTGCTCCACTGGCTTTTCCTCTTCCGTGGCTTTAATAGGTTTTTCTTCTTTTGGTACCGGCTTTTCAGCTTCTACCATCCCAAAAATTCTAAGATTGGTTCTTTTTCCTTGTTTGTAGGTTCCGCCGCCCCTCATTCTGGGGTAAGCGCCCCTACCAAGATCAAAACCGGACACAGTGACTTTATCGACATCGCCGCCGATAGCCTTTGCATTGAATTTTAGTTCATTAAGAACTTCCATTACATACTTGCTCGCCTTTACTGGATAACCTGCAGGTACGCCAGCCTTATGACCCTTGCTTGGAAACTTCTTGAAAGGGACAAAGTTTTTTCTTACTTGGACGTTCTTTAAATATTCTATCGCTTTATTTACATTCTTGTCTTTTATAGCTACCATTATCTCGTGTGTATGCTTCAAAGAAATTCCCATTCCTTCTCTTTTAGCGCTTACTTTAGTTAACATATTATTTATTTAATAGGCACAAAGCCGCTTGAACGAGTAGCTCTAAGTCCAGGCATACCGTGCTTGACTTGTTTAGTAGTCAAAGAATATTCGCCAAGTCTGTGAAATATCATTTGGGGTTTTATCTCTACAGGCACAAATTCCTTTCCGTTGTGTACCCCGAATGTAAGTCCCACAAAGCTAGGCAAAATTATCATCTCTCGAACATGCGTCTTTATAGTCTTTTTAGATTTAGCTCTTTTTTCTACCTTTGATAATAAAGTTTTTTCTTCTTTAGAAAATCCATTTTTAAATATCCTTCTCGCATCGGCGTTGGCTATTTTAGAAAGTTCTTCATTGCTCATCGCCTTTAATTGATCTATCGTCTTTCCTCTGTAAATGTAAATTTCTGCCATTTTAACTTCTCGCACCCGTCCTTCTAGGCGCTATAGAACCCACCTTTCCGCCCGGTGAAGTTCTTCTAGAAGACGTCTTTGCTTTGTGCTGTGTACTTCTTCTTTTACCACCGAACTTATGTTCGTAAGCATTCATAGCTACCGCCGCGTTCATTGGCCAGTATCTACCTCTTGCTCTGATTAAATGATATTTGTTTCCAGCCTTATAAAAGGGCTTCTCTGTCCTTCCGCCATTGGCTATCTTCCCAACTATAACTCTACAGCCAGGATCTAGGTTTATAGTTGCGCTGCTAGGTAATGTCAAAGTAACTCGTCCTTCTATACTTTCGGTTATCTTCGCGCTTAATCCGCCGGCTCTTACAAGTTTTCCACCATCGTTTGGTTTTAATTCTATGTTGTAGACTTCTGTACCGGGTGGAACGTCTCCAAGTCTTCTTATGTCCCCATCAGAAACGGGCCCATCCTTTAGATAGGTTATTATTTTTCCTACGTAAGCACCACCAAAAGCCGGCAATAAAGTAGTCTGTCCGTCTTCGAACTTTACTTCCATTAAAGGAGCGGTCCTGTATTGGTCGTGAGCGAATCTTATTATTCTGCCATTCATAGGCTTATCAGTTTTTATTATTTTTGACGTGCCTACGGCTCTAAAATCGTTTACTCTGAATATATGACTCTTTCCGCGTCTTCTAGACCTTGGTACTTTCATATAACTCTTTTTATTATGTTTTTCGTATTTAAAAGCATTTAACTAGACATCAAGAAATTTGACACTCATTGATTTAAAATGCTATTTTCATATAGAATTGTGGAAGTAGACGATATACCGTTTAAAATAAGAAAAAATCTTGGCGCAGGGTTTATAGATGACTATGCAATAATAGGCGATTTGCATTTGGGCTTCGAAGAAGAGCTAAATTTGAAAGGTTATAACGTACACAGTAAGACAGAAGAGCTAACCAAATCGATACTAGCCCTTGATTCTGATAAGCTAATCATGCTTGGAGACATCAGATCCGATTACACCGAGATTTCGCCAAGAGAAGGAGGCGTTCTTTTTACCGTTTTATCGAGGTTATCATACAAATTTAAAGAAGTCATAATAACGAAGGGAAATCACGACGGTGGACTTTCAAAGCTTACAAACAGACTGGAAAACGTAAAACTTCTAAGCGAGTTTCTCTATAAGGACATGGGGTTCCTACATGGGCACGCCTTGCCTTCAAAAGACATGGCATCAAAAGTAAAAACCCTGTGCTTTGGGCATTTACATCCGTCCGTAACTACTATTGACAACAATGGAGTCGTATACAAGAAAGATTGTTGGTCTCTTTTCGACATGAAACTTCCTAAAGCAAGGTACAAGGAGTCTAAAATAAAATACGGGGTAGCCTTCCCAAAGTTTAACAAATACATTGGTAGCACAGACGTGATAAGAAAGAACGGATTGATGAATTACGCTAAGCTAACAGAAAGATTAAGTACCGACTTAATTATCGTTTAGATTGTTTTCTCTCACTCGCAAGCGCTTCCTTAGAAATTTTAGCTACGTCTTTTATTATTTCGTCCTCTTTCTTGTACATCTTATCTACAAAGTACGGTGTGAATGGACTGTATCTTTCGAATGGGAAATAAAGCAAAACTGGCTTTCCGTTGGTGTGAGCATGCATTCTTTCGCTGTCCACGCCGCTAGAATAAACTAATGTCGACATGTGTATTACCACCATATCAGATTGATCAATTAGATGGTAGTCTCTTCTGACCGTCTGGTTGAATATTATCGCCTTTAGTCTCTGGTCCGCAACCTGGTGATACGCCTCGATGTCAATTTTACGTGGATTAAAAACTATAGAATGCTTCTTTAATTTCCCTATAAACCTATCGAGCTGCTCGTAACTTGTATCACGATGTTCCATGCTAAAGCTTATGTAAACCTTGGGCTTATGTTGGGCGTACATAAGGTCATAAAGCGTATCTGGGTCCTCGCCTACGGCTATTAGATAATTCTTTTTATTAAGTGCCTCGCTTATTAGGTCGGTAGTATATATTTCGAGTTCCGTCCATATTGCTATTTCATAGCTTTCTATGTCCTTGTCGATCCATTCTTTTTTGCTTCTCAAAGACGCCAATACGTCTTCTGGCATCGATATTACTGTTATAAAGAAATCAGGTGTTACTTCCTTGAAATCGTTTACGTTCAAAAGGTTTATAGGGCCGCTTTTCCACCAAAACGACATATGTCCGTCTATTAAATAATCATATGAAGGCGATTCTCTGATTTGGTCGCGTATATTATGGAATGCGCTCTTTTTCAGCACCTCTAGGGTCTTTATGTCTAGGTTTGGCAGGGTAGCAGGACTTATGAATTTATTAAGGTCTTTTGCGCTTTTTATCATCTCGTCTATAAAGTTTATTATTTTTAGTTTTTTGCCGTTTTTTGTTGCCAATTTCAAGACGGCGTTTTCTAGCACTGAACGATTAGAACCTGCTGTTGCGGCGCTAAATATTATCATATATATACTGTTACTACATGATTTGTAAGAGAAGATATAATATAAATACTTAAACTAAGATTATCACGTTAAAAATCAGTGGTTAACTTGGGTAATAAACTTTAATATAGCGATGCCATCTAATAATAATATGAGTCCAGCAGAATTTTGGGCGGTCTTGTTAGGCATCTTTATATTGGTCTTATTCGTGGCCTTTGTCTTCGTATTTGCGCCTGGCTTGGTACTAGTGATGTATACGGTGATATTCTTCATATTTTTATTGATATTCTTAGTGTTCTCTGTTAAACAGTATAGCCAGTTTGAAAGAGGCATAATATTTCGTTTAGGCAAATTCAATAGGGTCGTTGGTCCTGGTTGGGTAATAGTCGTCCCCGGATTCGAATCCGAATACCAAAGAGTGGACGTTCGTGTGAAGATGATGGATATAAGCTCGCAGGAAGTGTTTACCCAGGACGACATAAAGCTAGGTCTAGAGGGAACAATTTATTACCAGATAACCGACCCGGAAAAGGCGACTTTACAGATAGACAATTACGGACAAGGACTTAGCAACCTAGTCCAATCAGCGGTCAGAAACGCAATTTCATCGTTCACAATGAGACAACTTTTCGGTAATCTAGATAAGCTTAATGACGTTTTAGCGGATTCGATAAGACACCTTACATGGAAGTGGGGAATAGACGTTCCTACAGTTCAGATAAGGACAATAGCACCTCCAGACGAGGTAATCACAGCAATGCAACAGCCAGAGATAGCCGCGAACCTGCTTCAGGCACAGAGATTCAAAGCGGATGCACAGAAGATAGTAATGGAAGCCGTAGGAGAAGGAGGACACGCTCTAGACGACAGATCTATGATGTACCTGTACCTACAGGCACTAAAACAAATGGGAGAATCAAGTTCATCAAAGATAGTTTTACCTATGCAATTTATGCAAGGTATGGGCGCACTAGGCGGGATGGCGGGTCTTTCAGCTGCAGGTCTAGCAGCCATAGGCGGACAAGATAACGTACAAAATGTAGTTAACCAGATAAAGACAAAGATTGCGGCGACCGGACAATAATAAGCCAAATAGACGCAGATACAATAAATTATCTTTTTACTCAGCCTGAACCCCTAGCTAAAAATAATCGAGTTAGAAAACTAAAAGCCTCTGGAGGGGATTGAACCCTCGACCCCTTCATTACAAGTGAAGTGCTCTACCACTGAGCTACAGAGGCATATTCCCTATTGTTATTACTTCTTAAATAATTTTATGTTGATATATTAAATAAGCGTGTTATTAATGCTGTTATGTCCAACGCACAAGTTAAGTTTGTAGATATACACGCGCACCTAAGCGATAAAAGTTTTGAAGGAAAATTAGAAGCGCTTTCAAAAGAGCTTAAAGACTTTATAGTTTTGAACGCTGGCGAAAATCATAAAGACGATGAGAAAATATTACTGGAATCCAAAAGGTATGAAAACCTATTCCCTTGCATAGGGCTACATCCTAATTTCATATCAGTAGCTTCTAAAGAAGAGATTCGTCAAAGTTTAGATTATATCGCTGTGCACATAAAAGAGGCATTTGCGATATCCGAAATAGGACTTGATTATAGGGGAAAAAACGAGTCGCAGATTTCAGCACAAAAAAGAATTTTTACAGAGCTTTTAGAGCTAGCTGAACTAGAAGGAAAGGTTTGCATCGTGCATAGTAGAAAAGCCATGGAAGACATGCTTAAAATTTTGCCTTCGTTCGAGACTAAGATAATAATACATAACTTTGAGGGAAATCAGGCGCAATATGCAAAAGCTGCGGAGGCAAAGGCTTATGTAAGCATTTCGACCGGATTTATCAAGTTCAAAAGAGACAGCTTAATAAAGAAAATTTCTTTGGATAGACTTTTTGTAGAAACAGATTCGCCAGTTCTCAGTCCAGACGAAGGATTGAATACCCCATTAAATATACCAAAAATATTAGATTATATATCCGCATTGCGGGGTATAAAACAAACTGAATTGAAAGAAAAGATATTTATGAATTTTAACAATCTATTCTATGGATAAGGTAACTCTGCTCGGCACTTCATCAGCTTTTCCAACAAAAACTAGGAATCATCCTTCCATTTACTTTAATCTAGACGGCACAAAAGTTCTTTTTGATTGTGGAGAGGGGACTCAAAGGCAGATAAGAATAGCTGGTCTAAGTCCAGCAGTGGACTATATTTTTGTTACGCATTGGCATGGAGACCACTCTCTAGGAATTGGTGGCGTGCTTCAAAGTCTAAATATGATGAGAAGATCAGAACCCATAACTGTAGTAGGTCCATTAGGCACAAGCTCCAGCATAAAACACATTTTACAAACCTACAAATTCTACCCAAATCTACAAATAAAATCTCGTTCGCTCGATCTAAAAAAAGAGACCCTAATAGAAAAAATAGGTAAATATTCAATATACGGCGTAAATGTAAAACATTCGGTTAAGTGCCTAGGCTACAAATTAAAAGAAGAGGATACTTTCAATATAAAACAGGAGCTTTTGAAAAAGGAAGGAATCAAGTCTGGGCCTTTTCTAAAAGCCTTGAAAAAAGGAAAAAATGTAAGGTATAAAGGAAGGCTCCTTAAGGCAAAAGAGTTTACCTATTTTAA
>JASHWD010000087.1 GCA_030044235.1 Candidatus Parvarchaeota archaeon
TTCGCATTAGAAAGCCACATGAAGGCAGCCAAGGCCACCGACAGCAAAAAGTTCAGCAAGGAGATAGTGCCTATCAAGGCCCCAAATTACATGTTTGAAGTGGACGAAGGAATACGAAGAGACACTACCCTTGAGAAACTTGCATCGTTAAAGCCTGCATTTTCAAGCAACGGAACCGTCACGGCTGGAAATTCTTCTCAACTAAGCGACGGGGCGTCTTTTTTGTTGCTAGTTTCAGAGTCTAAATCGAAGGAACTTGGCTTGAAACCGATGGCGGTGATAGAATCTTATTCTAATGTTGGAAATGACCCTGCTTGGTACGGCTTAGCGCCTACCGGCGCAATAAAAAATGCGCTTTCCAAAAGCGGACGTAAACTTCAGGATGTTGATCTTATAGAACTTAATGAAGCTTTTTGTGTACAGAGTCTTGGCGTCATAAAAGAACTTGGAATAAAAACAGAACGGCTTAACGTTAATGGTGGCGCTACCGCACTCGGACACCCTATAGGCGCAAGCGGTGCTAAAATTTTAACTACCCTTTTATACGCTCTTGAAGATAGAAACAAGAAAATAGGCCTTGCAGCTCTTTGCCATGGCGGGGGCGGCGCAGCTGCGATGGTTGTAAGACGTTTATGAAAATGAGCTTAAGTGGCGCGTTTGAGCTCAAGATCCCGCTTGATAAAGCTTTCAAATTTCTTACTGATTCGAATAACGTCAGTCGCTGCATCCCGGATTCGGATAATACAAAAGTAGTTAACAAAACGGTTTTTAGTACTTCATTGAATATGGGTATAGGCTTAATAAAGGGAAGTTTTGTAGTTCGTTGCGAAATAAAACCGCATCTACCAAATCTTATCTTTCTATTAATCGAAGGAAGCGGTGTTGGCAGCAAGCTGAAGGTCGGATTAAGTCTTGAGCTAACAAAAAAATCTCAAACTCTTACAAGCGTAAGTTGGGAAGCCGATGCAGAAATGAGCGGACTAATTGGCGGGGTCGGAGAAAATCTGCTCAAAAACATAGGTGAATCAAAGATAGAAGAGATAGTAAAAAGACTAAAGGAAAACGCAAAGTGAATTATATCCTGTCTAGCCAGATATCAAAGCCAGTCTTTTCACCCGAGATTATCCCAAAGTAGAAATTTTTCAGCCTGCCTGAAATCGAATCTTCCTTTATCTGAAAGTTCTTATCGTTTATTTTCGAAATTTGATGAACTCCTGCTGCCGTTCCTGTAAGAAACGCTTCGTCTGCATCTAAAAGTTCTTCCTTTGTTATCTCTCCTTCGGTGACTGATAATTTTAATTTTTTAGCTATTGTAATGATACTGTCTCGCGTTATGCCTTCAAGTATGCCAACAGAAACTGCAGGAGTCTTTATTTTTCCGTCTTTTACTATGAATATATTCTCACCAGAGCATTCTGTGACCAAACCATTTCTATTTAGAAGTATCGATTCATCATACCCCTTGTTTATTGCCTCCATCTTTGCCAGACGGGAATTTGCATAATTCGCTATCCCTTTTGCGTACTGCGGTAAGCTCTCATTTGGTATCTTCATCCAAGACGAAATCATGCATTTTACCCCTTTTTCTTCTGTTCCTTTACCGAGATAGCTAGGCCACGTCCATACAATGATTGCAGAATGAACGGGATTTTTTGCAGATCCTACTCCCATCTCTCCTGCGCCATAATATATTAGTGGTCTTATATAGAAATCGAGTGAACCGTTTGCTTTTACGACAGACCTACATGCTTCTAGAATTTGCTCTTTAGTATATTGCATTTTTATGCTGTATGCTTCTGCGCTTCTAAAAAGACGGGCTATGTGGTCTTTTAATCTAAAAGATATGAGTTTTCCATTTATATTGAAACATCGTATTCCTTCGAAAACCCCGGTTCCATAATGCAATGAATGCGTTAGGATCGAGATTTTTTCTTTGTCAATATCATATATACTACCATTCAACCAAAATTTTTTACCGATTTCCATACAGCATAAAAGTATTTTGTAGAATTTATATTATTGCTGTTTATGGATTATATGATAGAAATAAAAAATCTCCCTATTACTCGATGGAAAGAATATAAGAATTTGAGATTAGAAGCTCTTAAGAGCGATCCGCTTGCTTTTGGTAGTTCTTACCCCGAGGAAAAGAAACTGAAGGAAGAGGAATGGAAGCGAAGGATAGTAAATACCGTGTTTGCATTGTCGAACGACAAGCTAATCGGCATGGTGGGATATGTTTTTCGTAAAAGGACAAAACTAAAACACGTCGCGGACATATTCGGTGTTTATGTTAATAATAAATATCGCGGGCAGGGGATTGGCAGGGAACTATTAAAAGCGGCCATATCAACTATATCAAAAAATAAGAAAATAATTAAAATAGAATTAAGCGCAAATACCGAACAGAAAGCCGCAATTAAATTATACGAAAAAAATGGATTTACTATTGCGGGCAAACTAACTAAAGAATTTAAAGTCAATGGAAAGTTTTTTGACGAAGTTATTATGGAAAAGTTAATTTAATGCTATAAAAATATAGTTGATTCTAACCTAAGTTTAAGAAAGACCTTCCGTA
Source organism: Candidatus Parvarchaeota archaeon (assembly GCA_030044235.1). Lineage (GTDB taxonomy): Archaea > Nanobdellota > Nanobdellia > Parvarchaeales > Parvarchaeaceae > Parvarchaeum. The sequence goes on from JASHWD010000087.1 coordinate 2,579, forward strand.
TTCGGAGTGTATAGGTATCTGATCCATAGAAGGAATTTCAGATATTATCCTATGAGAGAAATTCTTTACCTTGTTGGCTAAATAGATATAGCTATTTTTTAAACATTTAGCTAAATATGTATAGCCAGCTACAGCTTTTTCCTTAAGCGAATTCAAAAATCTATCCAATGTGTTGTAGATTTCAGCGCCGGTCTTCTTAGCCCAGGTCTTTACTTTCGCGAAATTCTTATACAGTAAATAACCGGCTTGAACACCGAAATACAATCCTAAAGAAGCCATCCCCAAAACGTAACCAGTAAGAATTCCCGGGATAAACGAAGGAGAATTTATCAATTTTGCCAACCCGCCCCAGACGGTGTGTTTAAACGCATTGATTCTCCAACCGTAATCCGCTTTTGGAAGAGGATATAGTGGCTTCTTTGCTGCTATAGTCGCGGATGCGTAATCTGCTGCAACCGCATTAGCTGGCACGGTTAGTAGATTCGAAAGGTTTCTTTTTTTAGACCATTTTTTATTATATAAAATCGCGCCGCTGGTTGCTATGCTGGCACCTATCAGAGCTATCTGATAAAGCTGAGATGTTACTGGCAGTAAGAATTGCAAAACTTTTGGCATATAGTGCCCAAGCCACTGGCCCGCTTTAATGAAATAAGAGTTCCAACTTTTTGGGTGAAGTGCATCATAAGCTCCTATTCCCAAAGCTGAAAGACCGAACGCGGTTGCCTTTTTGACTCCGCTCTTTAGGTCAGATTGCGGCATTTTTGCTTCTATTCCAGAGCCTATGCTAGCATCCTTGCTTAGGATCGATTCCATGGTATTCGCCGCTACCATAAATATTCTAATGACGAGATAGTGTATATATGTGTTTTAAAGAAAAAAGGCGCATGGAAATAACGTAAAACTAGCTTGGCAGTCACCGCTGAGATTTATTGCAGTCTTAAATTCGTTCTTAATACTTTAGAAAGATTAGCTAGATCGTTAACGACATAAAAGAATGCGTACCAGCTCCATTTGCCCCAGCGTCGTAGCCCTTCCTTTTTTATCCTGTCTATATCGTCTCTGCCATTTTTTGGTTCCTTTCCATAAAATAATTTGCCGAAAACATCTGCGGACCAGACGTCTATAGGAAAGCCCCCGTTAGGATTTATTATATCAGACGAGTAGTCTCCTATACCCGGAAGACTCATCAGCTTTTTCTTGGCCACATCGGCGGGCATGGCCTTGAGTTCCTCAAGTGAAGGAAAGCCGGCTTCTATAGTTCTTGCCATGTTCACTATGTTCTTGGCTCTGTAGCCGAGATTGCAGCGCGCCTTAAGTACAGATGGATTTATAGACGCAATTTTTCGAGATGTTGGCGATATACGTAGCTTCTTGCCGTCGAAGGTTATCTTCTCACCGTAGTTTTTTCCGAGCGCTTCTAGCATGTCCTGGCTCCTTTTGAGCGGCGCCATCTGCAAGGTTATCGCTAACAGCGCTATAGAAAACAGATTGGCATCATCTGTACTGTGCATACCGTAAAGGTCGGTAATAACATGCTTTAATATATCGTCTTTACTCGCCATCCTGTAGAAATCCTTTAGATCCTCACTTGTGGATAGCTTTGATTCTAGCGTTTCTCTGATTATTTTCTCCATTTCCTTCGTAAGCCTGGCGCGGCTGAATACTTCAACAACAAGCGTAGGCTCATAACGCTTGCCCGTGCTCCCTATCTTCAGACCGAGTGGTTCGCCGTCTATGCGAAGTCCGGTCCAGAGAGTCTTGTTCTCATAAATCTCAGAGGAAGAAAAAAGCGTCCATCCGGCTGGTTTGTGTACAGTGAGTTCGAAATCGTACGGCCGTTCAGCTTGTATCTTCAATATCCTCTTTTTCTGCAGTAACATATCTTGATTTAATCTTTAGCGATAACAATATTATTTTATGCGCTTCAGTTCATAAAAATCTATTTAAACCTAGTTGTCGTTAAATAACGATGCGAAAAATAGAGCCACAAGTTTATCTGATCGGTGAAACTTCTTTAGTAAGGGAAAACCTTGAAAAAATGCTAGCGGACCACGGCGGAGACATCGCAAAGGGCTGGTACGATACTACGAACCAGGCTGCATCTAGTCATGGAGAGTATCTTATAGAAGTTGCGGGAAGGATGTGCTATGAGAGCTATGGCGTCGGCCTGAACCCCAACGTCACAAAGATAAGGGGAACGTCGAAGGAATACTTAGAGAACATACTTAAAAAAGGTGATGGTTCGATACTTGAACATTCAAGCGTAACTTTCGCATTCCTTAAAGTTTCCAGGGTATTTACCCACGAACTTGTAAGACACAGGGCCGGGACCGCCATAAGTCAGGAATCTATGCGCTACGTTAGGCCTAAGGAGATATCGATGTGGGTGCCACCAGAAATGCAAAACGATAAGGATTATACCGATCTTGTACAGAAGATAGAGGAAGGATACGGAAAATTGGCCGCAAAGTACGACTGGGACAAGATGGACTTCAACATTAAGAAAGTTCTGACATCTGCACTCAGGAGGGTACTGCCAGATGGCATGGCTACGAACATTGTGTGGACCGCTAACCATAGGACCATAAGGCACGTGATAACAATGAGAACATCAGAATATGCAGAAATAGAGATAAGAAAAGTGTTCGATGAAGTAGCGAAGCAGGTAAAGGCGCGCTATCCGCTTATATACCAAGACTTTGAAAGAACCGAACTGCCAGACGGCACCGGCAGCTGGAAGCCTACACACGTGAAAGTTTAAACGTTTATTTTACATCTTGCGTCTTCAATTGGATATGAATAAAAGACCGACGACGACAGGATTGCCACATATCTCGCACATCCAGAGGATGATAAAAAGAACGCGGGGATAATTTTTATACACGAGATTTTTGGGCTTGATGAGTCTTTATTTATATCGACATAAAGCTTATTTATGCGATGCTTTCTATAAGACTCTATGAGTTCAGAAGAAGGTATTAATTTTCTTTCAAGGAAAAAACGTTTAGCAAGAAAGCTCGATTATCTAATAAACATCGATGGTTATCGTTCGTATTGGGGAGATTGGGACATAGCAA
>JASHWD010000088.1 GCA_030044235.1 Candidatus Parvarchaeota archaeon
CCGACTATTACAAGCAAAAATGCGCCGATGAAAAAATGATGGATTGTAACACCATCAAAAGTAAAACCCGTATTTCCTCCCAAGAAAACGTAGGTTCTCGCAGCGGTTATCGCTACGACCGCGCCTATTATGATATAAGCCAGAGGGTTGCTTAATACCTCATCTCTCCACTTTCTTAGCATATTATTTTCTATAGAACAGTTTTTAACTTATAAAGCTAATAATAATATCCTATGGGCCGATGGCGCAACGGCAACGCGCCGCATTCGCATTGCGGAGACTAGGGGTTCAAATCCCCTTCGGTCCATAACTTTTGTTAATTTAGAGCGCTGCTCTAAGTTTTATAAATTTCTAGCCAGTAAATATTATATGCAGCTAAGTGATTTGATTGAGTTAAAAAATAGCGTCTTTAAGCCTACTTTTTCTAGGCTTGAAAATTTCGTCTCGATCGGTGTCCTTTTAGTCGATAGGAAGCAGGGAATATATGTTATAATGAAAAGAGAGGACAGCTTTGCAAGAAAGGTGATAAAAAACGCTATGCTTCCCTATCCCGAACTTAACTGTGCTTATTTGATAGCCGATTCGGTTGAAAAGTATCCTTAAAGTAGCCTAATATTATTGTTAAAGACGTGCCGGCTCGAGCCTTGGCCTTTTCTACTGTTCCTTAAGGTAGCGCCAAAGTACGAAGAATAAGAATGAGGCTGCGAATGCTACTATCACCAGAAGGTTTTGCGGCACCGGAAAATAGACTGCTAGATTTGTGCTAGATACCTGTGCGGGGGATATCAAGTTTTCAGCAGCTATGTATACCCATACGAGTAGAAAATAGAGCCAAAGACCCTCGAAAAGAACGGTCAGAATACGGTTATATCCCCTTTTCATACCTGTACCCTTACGTGGTTTTCTTTTACCCACATTATCTTAGTCACTATAAAGAATGACACTAGTGAAACCGTCATTATAGACACCATTGAGATGTCAGTAAAAAGGCTCTTGCCGATTAGATTCGTATATCTTGAGAGATAACCTATAAAGACTATATCAAAAGCTATCGGTATAAGCGTCAAAACATTGAACTTTCCCAGTCTATAGACCGAACTTAAAAATCCCTTATTCTTGAAGTTTATTTTTTCGTTCATTATGAAGTTAGAAAGCGTATTTACTTCTCCGCCTATGACTAACGCAAGGGGATAAAACCAGCCCAAGCTAAGGCTCGCATATACGACGGAAATATTCGCCAGGTAAGCTATGGAATTGAAAAGACTGAATAGGAAAGAAGACCTGTTGAAACTCTTTGTTATTGATGCAACGGCGTCTTTAACACCCACCTTCTCTTTGTTCTGTTTACGCTCTTTTTTGATAACCTCAACCGTTTTTATGCCCTTGGCATTTAAGGCCCCATTAGATTCTACGAAAAACGCCTTTCCTTTAAGCTTTGTTTCCTTTATTACAGCCGCTGCTTCTCTTGTGAAGATTCGGTTCATTGAAAAGCCATTATAGGCGTTACAGAATGACAATACGTTCGTTATCTCTGTTACGACCATCTCCGCAAACCCTCTTTTCTTTGATTCTATGACGTTCCCTATGTCCAGGTATGGGATGAACCAATTGGCATTTGACTCAGAATAATCTTCAAAGGTTACCATCTTATCCGCGCCAAGTTCCATTGCTGCCGCGAGTCCCCTTCTAAGAGTATCTCCTACTTCGTTTCCATGGGAAAATAGAATTAGCCTAAGGTTAACTATGGCCTCGATCTGGGGTATACTTTTACCATCCAATAAGACTATCGTGCCGGTAGGCATGACTTTATCTATCTCTAAAAGAAAAGCCCTTCTTTTTGCCTGATTCAGGGCATTAAGGTTGGGCATCAATAAGGCCACACTCGGATTTGCCATCTATAGATAATGTTTGTATTCCATATTTAAATATTATCTAGTTACTCTTAAAAAGTAACTATTGATAAATCTGCTAAAATGTCATGAAGAAACGCGCTTGATAGGTTAAACTATTTAAATCGGGGGCATATAAAATATAAAGAAAGGGGCAAATTTAAATGAGAAAATCAGAATCCGATTCAGATTTAAGTGAAGAGCTTAAAAAACGCAAAGAAGCTCTAGAACTACAGAAAAAAGAAGAAAAATTAGATCGTTCTGAACTTAAAAGACTGGAAGAAATTAGAAGATTAGAAAAGCGGGGCTCAGAAACCGAAAGCCGGCTTGAAAAGCTGAGACTAGCCCATCAGGATATAGAACGAAAATCTATTCTAAACGAAGTTGATAATCATCATGGGAAATCATACTGGGCGCTGAACTGGAAGATAACCTTCTCTTTAGCACTTATAGCTGGGCTATGCGCAGTTATGGCGGCCGTACTTATACTTTATGCATCCTGGAGCGCAGTAACGTTTAATTCTTCATCTTTCTATTCACAAGCCCAGCAGATTTTAGCTTCTACATACGGGAACACGAGCGCTAATTATACCCAAGGAATCACGGCGGCATCGTTTCTTATAAGTCTTACAGTCGGCGTAAAAAACGCTTCTCTTCTGTTTGTGCCCATAGTTGCTATAGCCGGAGCGCTATTGCTTTTAACGGCATTTTACTTTAGATCAAGATATAAGAGAACCGTCTTATACGGCACCATTTTTGCTGCCGTATTCAGCATGGCAGCCTTTATAGCGATATTATCAGTGGTACCTATATCTTCTGATACTGTCGCAGTGCTTTTCGGTTATCTTGGTACTTATAGTGGAACCAACGCCCTGGTCGTAGCTCTTGCTTTTGGATTGTTCTTAGCTTACATGGTATTTGGCCTTTTGGCTGCGGCTTTTGGCATTTACCGACTGTCGATGATGCCTGAACATCAGTGAGTTTTAGTCTTTTGAAGTCTATGTTGAAATTAAACGGGATGGTTAGATATTTATTTATCGAGAGCAATTAAAAGTGATAGTGTTTGATTAGGATTTATTATGAATATTTCAAAGATAATGACAAAGAAGGTAATTTCTGTAGAAAAGACCGCTAGCATGAATAAGGTAATCA
>JASHWD010000089.1 GCA_030044235.1 Candidatus Parvarchaeota archaeon
AGACTTACATCCATCTTGCCAGAAGGACCATAAGCTTTGCAGGAGAATTTAGGCGCCTCTTCTCCTATTGTTAACATTAGAGTATTTTGTCAACTTTTTATTTATACTTTTAATGATCTATTCTTAAGAGTTAAAAGCTTAAAATATACGCGTATAATCCATACTCTATAAAATACTAAACAGGCTTGTATGAGATCCCCGATTTGTGCGTTTCTTGGTCATGTAGACGCAGGCAAGACCAGCATAATGGATTCTATACGAGACACCTTCTTTGCTTATCGGGAAACGGGCGGATTAACTCAAAACATAGGTGCTACAGAAGTTCCTACGGAACGCATAAACGAGATAGCTTCAGATTTACTTAAGAAATTCAATGTAGAAATAAAAACACCCAGTATAATATTCATAGACTCACCCGGTCACGAAGCTTTTGTTACATTGAGGGAAAGAGGTGCATCCATAGCAGATTTGGCGATTCTAACCATTGATATAACCGAAGGGATACAAAATCAAACGATTGAATCGATCGAGATACTAAAATCTTATAAAACCCCATTTCTTATTGCGCTCACAAAGATAGACACTGTACAAGGATACAGGCAAGTTAAGGATGTTTCCTTTATAGATTTACTCCAAAAAGAAGGAGTAACCTATAGCGAAAACTTAGATCAAAAGATATACGGGTTAGTCTCGGAGATTTCTAATTACGGTTTCCAGGCGGAGAGATATGATAGAATAAAAGATTTTACAAAGGAAGTTGCAATAATTCCGGTTTCGGCTGTAAATAACATCGGCATAAAGGACTTGATAGTAATGATAATAGGCCTAAGCCAGAGATACATTGCTTTAGAAAAATCTAGCGGTGATCAAGCAGCCATAATAGAAGAGAAAGTCGTTAAAGGGATGGGCACCGTATATGACGCAATAGTATATTCGGGGGAGATAAAGATTGGTGACAAGATAATAATGCAAACTAAAGACGCTACCGCGGAAAGCAGGATAAAAGCCATAATGAAGCTGATTCCTCTAGAAGAAAGCCGAGAAAACTTCGGCAAATATGAAACCATAAAATCGGCATCAGCCGCAACGCCGATAAGACTTATAGTGCAGGATCCATTGGCAATGATAGGCACGTCTATATCGGTTTTTAAAAATAATAACGAAAAAGAAAAGATAATAGCGGAAATAAATAAATCAAATGTCGGGTATAACGACGATTTAGCGAAAGGCATTGTAGTTTGTGCAGATTCCATAGGCAGCATAGACGCAATTAAAAAAATAGGTAATACAAACGGGATAGAGATAGGAAAAACAAAGATAGGGGAACCATCAAAAAATGACATAATGACTGCACGACTGAATAACGGCGTAATGTTATGCTTCAACGTTCCAATCCAGAAACAGACAGAAATACTTGCCAAATCCGAAGCCGTTACTATAATAAACACCAAATCTATATACGAACTTTTCGAGAGATATTCCGCGTTTATGCAGGATTTAAATAAAAAACGTTTTGAAGCCAGAACGTCTAATCTAAGACTGCCTGCAAAGATAGTTTTTATTAAAGGCAATATCTTCAGAAGGTCTTCGCCGTGCGTATTCGGTGTAGAAGTTTTAGGAGGAGAGATAAGGCCAAATTATCCGCTTATTAAGAAAAATGGCGAGAGGATAGGTTCTATAGTCGAGATACAAGAAGGGGACAAGAAAAAGACAGACAGAGCAGTTAAGGACGAAAAAGTAGCTATAAGCGTCGACAATGCGGTATACGAAAGAAACCTAAAGGACGAAGACGTACTATATACGGATTTAGAGATACAGGACATAATAAAATTCAATGACGTTATAGACTTATTTACGCCGGATTATCAGGAAATCCTAAAAGAGATTCAGAAAATAAAGAAGATTTAATTCCAGTTCTTTAAAGCGTCTTCATAAAGCGGCATGCTATCGCAAGGGAACCACTGTCCAGAATATATGAAGCCGTAAAGCTTTCCTCTTTGTGCAAGCTTTGCAAGAAGTTCAGAACTAATATTTGATTCTCCGTCCGGTATCAGGGAGATGGCTAGGGGGTTGAGAATATATATCCCGGCGTTCACTAAATTTGAACGTTGTTCAGTCTTAGGTTTTTCTATAAAATTTACTATTTTGTCCCCATCCATCTCCACGACACCGAATTGTGAGATGTCTTTCCGAGTTGTGACTGCGATAGTTGCAAGAGCCTTCCTTTTTTTATGGAATTCATACATCTTACTTAAATCAAAGTCAAACAAATTATCGCCATTCAATACGAACGAATCATTTCTGAAGAGGTGTTGTGCAGCTTTTACGGCGCCGCCGGTGCCCAAGGCTTTAGTTTCTTCTACGTATCTTATATTTACCCCGAGTCTAGTTCCGTCCCCAAAATACTCTCTTATCTTATTTCCCAAGTACCCTATAGACAAAATAATATCTGTTACTTCGGCTTCTTTTAGTTTATTTATTATATGCTCTAGGATAGGTTTTCCTTTTATCGGAATCATTGCCTTTGGTAATTCGTAAGTCAGTGGTCTAAGTCTAGTTCCTTTACCGCCGGCGAGAATGAACGCCATTGGCTTTTCGGCTGGGCGAAAATGGTCTCTGAGGATAGTTTCTACCGCGTTTGATCTGTTTGTAATGTCTGTACCATCTACAAGTTTGTCAACTTCACTTAGGATATTTGGGGTTAAAGTTATTGTTACCCGTGCTTTCTTCATACTAAGTATGATAATATCATACTATTTAAGCCTTTTGATTCAGATTCAGTTTGCTCTAAGTATTGTTTTCATTCCGGAGTCAAAGTTCTTTAGCATATTTTTGTTATCGTACTTCGGTGATGATAGCGCGCCTTTTTTAAGTTTAAGATATAGTTTTTTATCGACAATTTTATCCAAAGCTTCCCCTACGCTTTTAGGATCCGCACTTGTAAGAAGACCATTTACTCCGTCTTTTATAAATTCTTTTGGCCCGCCCTCATTTACAGAGATTACCGGCTTGCCATAAGCTAGGGACTCCAAAGGCACTAAACCGGTATCCTCATTTACCGCAAGGAATAAAGTAGCATAACATTCTCTGT
>JASHWD010000090.1 GCA_030044235.1 Candidatus Parvarchaeota archaeon
GTTATGCCTTTTTCGCTTGCAATTGCCTTCGCCATCATTGTCTTTCCGGTTCCTGGCGGCCCATAAAAAAGGACTGCATTTACCGGAGAATCGCCTACGTTTACTCTTGTTATTTTTGATATTTTGTCTATCATCTCTTGATTTGTGAAAGGATAGAAAACATCACGGTTTATCTGCTCCTTCAGAGCTTTATATCCTCCTATGAAATTAAGGCCGGTTCTGCTTGTATAAACTTCCAAACCAAGTTCGTTGCCAGCCTTTGCAGTTTCTTCCTCATTATATAGTGTAAGTCTCTTCTCGTCTGCTACCAGCCATTTCCAAACGTAAAAGTAAATATTGCTAGCCAAGTTACCTTTCATTGCAAACTGGTTATTAAATACGAATCTTAAGCTGCCAAAATTATCCCCAATCTTTTTGTAATAAGAGAATCTGCATATTTCTTCGTCGGTAACACATTCCCTAAACGTAAATGAAGTTTCTGTCGCATCATGCTTTAATTCGACTTTGGGCTCTATGTATGGCATTAAATAATCTTTAGAGAGAAGATTCTTGCATCCTTCCGCCATAAGAAACCCAAACCTTGTACTTACGTACTGGTGTAGATCTGGAGTGGATTCGCAAAGAACGGAAAGGTTTAGTTTTGTCTCGTTACCTTCGATTATCTTAGAAAAAACTGGCATTATCAGCGTTTCTAGGTCGTTTCTCTTCATTTTCCCAAGTAGTCCTCTAAGAAATTTATCTTCGTCTAGGTGCTTTTCTAAACGAGAAGATATCTCTATCTTAGCGCTTTCAAGCCCATCAAAGATAGCAATCGTTGCCGGCTTTGGGTCCTCCGGTTTTTCTGATTCTTCCATCTATCACTCAATATGTAGTCAGAGAAGCAATTTGCTATAAATATCTTTATTTACGTAAAAGTACTAATTTTTCGAGGGAATTTTTGTCGGATCTCCTTTTACCTTCTTTTTGTCGTAGCGCTTATCTAATTCTTCTAATTTTGATAAAAATGCTTCACCCAAATCAAAACCGGCTTGATCAGCTATTGCAAGACAGGAGAAGAAAACATCTGAGGTTTCATTTTTTATTTTTTGAATAAGCTCTTTGTCTTTGCCACTTAGTATATTCTTATCTAAATCCGCTCCATCCTGCCATAGAAAAAGTTCCAGAAGCTCATTTGCTTCTACAGAAGCATTGGCGGCGAGTTCTTTTGTAGTCTGAAATTTTCTCCAATCTCTATCATCCACAAACTTCTTAGTTTTCTGCTGCAATTTTTTCAAATCAACCATAAGTTTCATTATGCGTCAAAGAATAAAAATCTTTTATAAAAAAAATAAGCGCCGGGTACAGGATTCGAACCTGTGAATCCTTACGGAAATCGGTTTGCTCTATTTCTGCTCGAGACCGACGCTTTAACCGCTCAGCCAACCCGGCATAAGCAGATAAAGGCGAGATATTATTAATAAAGCTATTTTAACAAAAATATAAAAATTAGAGATAAATTTGATTTTAGAATCTCCTACGGTGTATTTTTATAACATAAAAAGATAATAAAACTATGTCATCAAGTTTATTGGGTGGCTTATCTTCAGCCGCAGTTTACAATTCTGGAAATCAGAATTCGACCATTATTATTTTAATAATTATAGCTGTGATAATCACATTAAGAACTTATCGTGGGTTCAAAGGCACTAAGTTCAGCAAATTTGCTGTTTATTTTAGGCCGATTTTTTATACAGTTGCTACTTTAATCTCTCTTTTTTTAATCTTTACTTCTTATATAGAAATTTTATATTTAGTAATAGCTATTGCATTTGGTTGCTTGATAGGATTAAAGATGGGCGGCGGCGTGCGCTTTTTCGAAAAGGACTATGTAATATATTTTAAAAGATCGGCTTTAATAATAACTCTCTGGCTTGCTTCTTTTATAGCACGATTCGCAGTTGATTACTTTTATTCATCCAACTTTTATGTTAACCTGGCTGCCGAACTATTGCTAGGAGTTACGACTGGTATGCTGATTGGTGAAGCATATCACATAAATGACAAATACAAAAAGCACATAAACAAAACTACAGGGTAAAAATTAAAATATTTTAAATATGCGGTCACCGGGATTCGAACCCGGGCTGGCGGCTTGGAAGGCCGCAGTTCTACCACTAGACTATAACCGCATTGACCTAATTATTATACCGTCGATTTTAATAAGCATCTTTACTAAAATTTGCACGAGATAAAAAGCTTATATATTGAAAGTTTGAAATAAATTGGATGGTTAAAGCTTTTATTCTAGTTGATATAGACCCAAACAAAAGCGAAGAAACTTTCAAAAAAATTAAATCTATGAAAGGTATAAGAGAGGCGATGCAGGTATACGGAGAATACGATGCCGCCTTTGTAATCGAAATGGAACAAACAGTCGGAGTACAAGAATTCGTCAAAGGCGTAAGAAGACTGCCTGGAATCACAAGAACGGTAACTTTACTGGAGTATACATGATACCGATTAGATGTTATAGTTGCGGAAAACCGATAGCCCATCTTTGGGAAAAATACAAAGAAATAACAAAGAGTGAATCGCCTAAAGATGCCCTAGATGAGCTTGGTCTTAAAAGATATTGCTGCAGAGCTATATTTTTGGGTACGATAGACGAAGATAATATAATAAATTTCTCTAATTTAGATTAAATTAATTCGACTAAACTGTTAAAAAATAGTTTATTAATCTAAGAGATTATAACTTTATTTAACGGGGGGTGGTGATCTAACTTGGCTATGATACCTGACTTGGGAATTAGTCGAGACCTCAGGTTGTTCTGGGTTCAAATCCCAGCTACCCCACTTTTTATTTTAAAATAGGTCTGGCATTTTTCTCGAATTTGATATAACGAATTCCCTTACATTCTTATTTTTACCTTCTATATGGAACATTTGTATATATGAGAACTTATTGTTTATTAATTTCCCTGCCGGATAGAGTACACTTATTCTTGCACTAGATGAAGAGACTAAGTCACATAAGCCACTTCGTAACATTATTGCGTGCCCTGCCAGATTAAAGTTTGCTATAATATTATTTAGTGGAAAGGTTACACCAACTGTCCCACTTATCGGGTCTTCTCCTGAAACAACATTTGTTACCGGCACAAAGTTTTTTGCTTTACATTCTTTTACAAGCCTTTCCCAAAATTTACCAGAAATCATTCGTTTTACTGTTTGCGCGTGAGGTGACAATATAATAGTCCTCCCTATCGGAAGATTTAATTTGTTGAATAATTTTGCCGCATCTGCATAATCGCGCTTTGTCGGCGCCTTTGGCGATTCTACTCTGGACTTGCCACTTAAATTTAATATAAACCTATAAGGATAACGCATTTCGTGCGGGGCCTTGATATATTTGTTGTTATCATAAGCGTTGGAAAATCTAATGAAACCGGGGAGCAAGTAACCCGGTTCAAATCTAAATAACCTAAATAAAATGCCACCCGCTTCGGGCGATAGTGGCTTTTCAACTTCTATAACTTTAGATACAGATTGGAACATTTTAGGCACACAAGATTGCTTTTTGTCTGTAACTACAACAAATTGTGTATTTGGATGATCCTTAACAAAATCGCCGGCCAAGCTACAAAAAGCATATGTATCGCCTATATGTGCATTGCATAAGAATGCATATTCATTTTTCTTTAATTTTAATTTTTTTTCTAAACGTCGCCATTGAATAGAATAAATTATCGTTTTAAAACCAAAATAAGCGCCCGTAAATAAATTTACTGAAAGTAAACGATTTTTATTTAGTATTCTAGAATTTCTAATAAATATCTTGAATCTATTCGCTACTTTCATAATCCTTTGTCTATTTCTATATTTTTTAGAACATGCGGTTCGTCACGCTTAACGCTTATGGAATAAGCTGTTTTCAAGCCGGAAGGCTTTACATCATCTATAACTATCCGTTCTCCGTTCGGTGCGTTCATTATTAGATAATTAAATCTTACATGGTTTTGCCTAAGTTTTCTTACTGTGTATTTTCTAAACCGATTCTTCCTAGAAGTTATAATTATAACTAGGTCCTTATCGCTTATGACTTTAAACAAAGCTTTAAATTCCGGTATTATTTCATCTTTTTCTTTGTCTTCTTTATATCTATTGTGAAAAAAGGTAACTCCGTCTAGATCTATTATCCATGTTTTTGGGATTGACGACAAAACAATCTTTTTACCCGCCATAAAAAGCTTCTTCCAATAATTCTAAGCCGTGGAAGTATGCACCGAGCATAGAGTCTACATCATCTATAACATAACCGGACAAAGACAACCATATAAGCGCATGCAGAATCTTTATGTCGTTCATATTTTCTTTGAATTTTTCTTTGAATAGGGGGGCAGTTCCCTCCCAGCCGCTAGATTCTATATGGATTTTAATATCTGCAGTATCTATAGATATCTTGAATCTTCTTTCATTGAATGCGTCATAGTTTCCGATAGCGGAATAATATAATTTTGCGTAATCATAAAGCTCGTCTCCATATATTTTGGTACTACTAAAATATCCTCTCGGATCTATGAAATAAACTTTACCACTCCTCTTGGAAATTATAATGTTTGAAAAGGTTGGGTCTCCGTGTATAACAAAAAATTTGCTTTGGCTAGCTAACTTATTAAATGCTTCATTTATTAGATTAGAATTATTTTTATGAAATAAGTTTCTGACAGTCTTTCCATTGACTATGTAGGTCTCTGTCCAATTATTTGGTACGAGCGGCTTTATTTTATTTATTCTTTCAAGCGTCTTATCTACGTAAACTTCTTTTGCCACCGTTTTATCATATTCAACGGCACCTATCCCATGCATAGAATCTAACGCCATAAATATTTTGTTTATTATTTCTTTTTTATTTTCTAAATTTAAGTTGCTCCCGTTATGCGGCGAGAAACCGATTATGCGTTGCATTTCTAATGGTCTAAAACCATGTATTTTTGGAATATTTTGATAATTATGTTTTTCCATAAAACGATACCAATTTATTTCGTTTTCCATAAGATTTTTATAATCTTTATCACGTACGGTTTTTATCACTCGATTGTTTTTTATTTTGATTGAATTAAAAAAGCGACTATGTATCTCACCGACTTTTATTTTATCTAGTGCGTCTATAGTTCCTACTTCCAAAGCGCCATTAATTAAAAGTTCCTTCATGGGAGGTCTATTCTCTTCTAAAAACCTAACGAATTCGCCTTCATTCGGAACTTTTGGTAACAATTCTGGACTATTAAACAAAAAGAAACCGACTACGCCTTTTTTATCGCTCCTTTCGTTTACAATTTTCCCTCTCTTAATGCAAAACCGACAGATTAATTCATTTGTTATTCCTACAAAATTATCTTTTAGTGGCAACTTAAATTTCTTACCAAAATATAAATCTGACCATACGATTCCAAATGGGCCCCCATCTTTGATGGAATCTATAGCTGTCTGCAAGCCTGCACAAGTGCCTTTTCCCTGTGCTTTTATTAAAGTATAATCAAATGGTGGCGGGAATGTCCTTAAGTAGTTGTCTAGAACATCGATTTTATAGTCTCCAATTATGTAAAACTTTGCGCCTTTGAAAATGTCGCCTAAATTATATAGTAATGGCTTTCCGTTTATTGACACTAAACACTTTGGTTTATTCGCGGTATGGTGTTCCAGTCTTGAGCCGCGTCCACCGGCTTGCACAATAATATTCATACTTTTGTTTTGCCCAGTGCCCCTCCCGGATGAAGCCTTACAAATTCTTTTTTAGTAAAACCTTTATTAGAGCTTATCTCAACGCCTATCGCTTGTAATACAGCCATATAAGTCAAGGTAGAAGCAATTGGCGCCATGTTAAGCTGGTCACCTTCTTCTGGTACCGGTATACATATTACTTCACTTGCCAATGCTCCAAGCTTAGATGATTTACTAGAAGTTATTAGCACAAGATTAGGTCTAAAATTATTTTTATTTAGTGCTTCAACGAATGCAATCAACTCTTCTGTTTCGCCACTCTTAGAAAGCGCGATTAAAGTACTGCCTTCAATGAAAACGCCCATTTCTCCATGCAATGTATCTACCGGGTTAAGAAATATGCTCCTAATACCAAGAGAATTAAATGTAGACGCGACTTTCTCTGCGATAAACCCGTTCTTACCGATGCCAGTAAAAAATACGACCTGCCGGTTTTGTAAATGTTTTACTAGCGCATCGATTTTAGAAACCACCTCTTTATCTGCTAATACCAAAGAAATCACGTGCTCTTGCCGATTTAAGCTATCTTTCCAATCCATAGTATTCTTTATTTATAAATATTTCATACATATTTATACCCTATAATTTTAAAGATGATAAGTAAGTAAATTATATCAACCGCGTCTTTATCGTAGAATAACTATTTCTTCTTAGCGCGATGCGCCGCAGCTTTATGCTTATTATGCTTCACCGCATGCTTAGTATGATGTTTTGCTGCCTTGTGTACCTGTCTCTTTGATGATTTATGGACAACTGGTTTGACTACTCGCTTAACTCTTAGCTTTTGCGGGCCTGCTGCTTTCTCAGCAACTTCGTCAGAATGTTCCTGGACCCCGGTTATCTTTCGAATCGTATCAAGAGAAGTTAATATAACCGAAATGTTATTTTCTACCTTTAAGTTTATGTCCCTTACGGCTTCTTCCTTTGAACGGGTTAAGTCTAAAAATTCTTCCCTGGAAAGTTCGCCTGCGGCGTATCTCTTGCTATTATCATTGTAAGCAGCCAGAATATCTTCCAATTCGTATTGTAGCTTTACTACGGCATCAGCAGATTCTTTTGCCTGTGTAAGATTTGTATCTACTTCATGAACTTGTATTTTCTCAAGTGGCATAAAAGAAAAAATAATTTGTAGTATTTAAAGACTGCGTAAAAACGTTTCCTATAGAAATTCAACTATTTCTTCTTAGCGTGGTGCTTTGCTGCCTTATGTGCAGCTGGTTTCATTGCTTGTTTGGCCTGTGGCTTTTGTGGACCGACCGCCTTTTCAGCAACCTCATCAACGTGTTCCTGAACAACTGTTATCTTTCTAATAGCATCCAAAGAATCTAATATTACTCCAACGTTATTCTTTACCTTTGAATTTATGTCTCTTACTGCCTCTTCTTTTGAATGTGTAAGGTCTCCAAATTCTTCTCTGGAGAGCTCGCCTGCGGCGTATCTCTTGCTATTATCATTAAAAGTGGCTAGAACGTCTTCCAATTCTTCTTGCATCTTTCTTACTGCGTCTGTAGATTCTCTTGCCTGTCTAAGATTTGTGTCTACTTCGTGAACTTCTATTTTTGCTAGTGGCATAAAAGATAAAACGATTTGTAGTATTTAAAGCTTACGTCAGTATTTTTTCCTATAACCCAAGTAGAAAAAGGATATCGCTTGTAATATAAATGCGACGAAAATTACTATCAAACCCAAGCCAAAAACTATTGTCAATGCGGCGCCAGCAAGATAAACCGAAGCGGTAGTATCAAAAAGGTGGACTCCGGTCTTCTCTGCGATGGCCTTGAAACTGCGTCTGAAAAATATTGCGCTAATAACTAGCGCCGCAACTAATATTACCAACGCCAGAATGACAGGTATAATCAGATTTTGTATGGTTGAAGATTGAAGTGAAGTAGATATTGTAGTCGAATTTGAATTTATTAATTGAGTTATCAAGCTAGAATTCGCTGGCGAACTTAAAACTAAGACAAGGTAAACAACGGCGATTGCGACGCCGATTGCAAGGATTACGAGAGAAAGTACATAATTCTTAAAAATCGGCGCGAAATTAAGTTTTTTGGATAAAGTATATAATGCTACACCAACAAAAACAAAGCCGACTATCGCGATTATGAAACCTATAGAGCTAACAGGAGTAAGAAGTATAAGGATAGAACCTATTATACCAAAAAGACTTATTTTCTTCATGTCGCCTAAGACTTTTTTGGGACCGAGACGTTCTCCACAACGTCCACAGAAACTCGCGCTTTTACTATTTTTAAAACCGCAGTTCTGACAAAAGCGGAAATCTTGCTTCATATCGTCTAAATAATATTTTGACTTATAAGCTTTTTTCAAATTTAATAAAACTGTTTATATAAGCGCGCAAATATTTCTAATTAATTATCTGCAACCAATTTGATATGAATGGAAAAAGGCCGCTAAAAGTATTGCTTGTAACTCTGTTCAGGAAGGAATTAAAGTGGCAAGCCGGCTTAGGAGTAATAAAGTACGGTCTCTCTTTGTCTAAAAATATAAAGAAATATGGCGACTTTGATTTCGAAGACGCTGCTATATTTGACTTTAGGGGTTTCTTATATCTTCTGAGGGTTGGGCTAAGCTCGATTGTAAGAAGAAAGTTTGACGTTATCCACTTCACTGAGCCAACTTCAGTTCTTTTTTGGACCTGGATAAGGACTAAAAAGAGAATAGTAAACGTACATGATTATGTGCCTTTCAATCTAGGGGCTGGCGAGATGAAGAAGTACAGCGCTCAAGGATTTTTTGTTAAACCATTCGAAACTTTGCTTAGGCCTTTTTTTGGTTTTTGGGCGTATCTTTTTATAAAGGCAGGAATGAATCTTTCAGATAAAATTATATGTATAAGCGATGAGACCTTAAAGAACCTTGTAAAATTTGGCGGGGTCTACAAAAACAAATGCGTAGTGGTACCTCCGATAGTAGAACCGATACCTATCCATAAGAAACAATCAAAAAAGACCATAATCGGCCATGCGAGCAGCTACGCTCTAAACAAAAACGTTGGAGTGCTGCTGAGTGCTTTCGAAAAAGTTGGCGATCCTAATTTAGAACTGCATCTTTATGGGAGCCATTTCCCGTACAGGATAACAGATAAAAGAATAAAGTATTTCGGCTTCGTTGATGAAAAAACACTAGAGAAAGCATACAATTCTTTTTCTGTGTTTATTTTGCCATCTATATGGGAAGGCTTCGGCCTACCAATAATCGAAGCAAAAAGCTGCAAAGTCCCTGTTGTCGTCTATGCCAAGGGAGAAATACCGAAAGCTGTCAAAAAGGATACTATCGGTTTTAGCGATGAAAAAGACTTGGTAGAGATAATAAAAAGCAGGGCGTGGTCAAAAATAAACCTAGAAAAGGCGTACAAAGACTCTCTCTTGTACGGACCGGAGAAGATAGTAAATCAGCTAAAATCCGTTTATACTGACGGCATATAGGCTTATTTCGTCGTTTTTTGCAAAAAAACTTATATACTGTTATTTCAATACAACTTTATGATTGCAAAAAGCGGCCCTATGATTTCGGTTATAGTGCCTACTTACAATGAAGGTAGTTATATCAATCACCTGTTAAAATCGATAAAAAACCAGACTTACAAAAACTACGAGATAATAATAACCGATTACAAATCTACCGACGACACGCTAAAAATAGCAAAAAGGTACGGCGCGAGAATAGTCAGGGCCAAATCTAGAGGAATACCGTTAGCTAAAAATCTGGCTATGAAGAAGGTAAAAGGGGACATCATAGGCTTTGTTGACGCCGATCATATACTGTCAAAAAACGTTTTTGAATCTGTAGTAAAAGCTTTCAAAAATGAGGATAATCTAGCCGGCGCTGAGCCTTCGCTTAGAGTTGATACGAGAGAGATGCCTGTTGCGTATAGACCTCTGTTTAGATTATTTACAAGAGTTGCTAACGTAATAAAAAAAATAAGTTTTATGGGGCCTTTCCCATGGGCGTTTAGTTGCGTATTCTGCAGCGCGTCAGCCGTAAAGAAGGCTGGCGAATTTAATCTTGAACTTGATTTAAATGATGACTTGGAATATTTCGCTAGGATAAGAAAATTTGGGACTTTCAAGCTTCTAAGCAGCACTGCCAGAAGGTCATTTAGAAGAGAGCTAAAAAAGGGAATAATAAGAGCTTATGCGATGTACTTTTATGGGGCGCTTGTCGCAACATTTACGCAGAAGTACAAGCACGACTTAGAACCTATAAGAGTCGATAGCGGGAAGAACTAGGTTTTAATTAGTCTTTCTATTGACCAGAGGCTTAATTCTAGTCAAAAATCCTAAGGCTAAAAGACAAAGGTAACCGAATATGGGCAGGATTATGTTTATAAAAAGCCTGTAAATCAGCATAGTCGAAAGCGCTATTGCGCCAGGAACGCCTAAAGCTATTATGAAACCTATGAATGAAAGGTCCTGCACACCTATGCCAAGAGGCAATAAAGAAACTAGTCCTATAATGTCGGCTAATGAAAAGAAAAATATTACGGTAAATACGGATAGGTGCTGATTAAAGGCTAGAAGTATAAAATATACAAAAAGGTTCTCAAAAAGCAATGTCGGCATAAATAAAGCGGTCTCTATCCAGATGTCCTTTTGTGATAGAAAAGCCCTTGTTTTCTTTAGCATGGTGAGGTATCGCGTGCCGGATTTTATTATTTGGGATTTCAGTTTATAATTCAGGCGATTTACCCATCTCAAAAGCCGGTTCATCAAGGCTTTACGTCCCACGAAAGACATCAGCAAATAAACCACTACGACCAACGCTACCATGTACGGTATATACGCAGACACAAAAACGGAGGCTATAAGCGCCATAAAGATTATTCCTAAAAATCCTGTGGTACCGGTAGATATCATGATGCTGCCCGTAAAAAGCCTGGCGTTCTTCTTGAATCTATCGAGATACTTTAGAGATATGAATTGAAAAAATATTGGCAAAAACGATAGATTAAAAAAAGCCTGCATCATCAAAAAACTTCGCAGCAAGCCCATCTTCACACCGGTCTGTCTTATAAGGTACGCCCATGGAAGATAGCGGGCTACAGCGTATATTAAGAATGCTAAAACTGCCCATATAAGATAAACGGATTTTAGTTGCAATATCGCGGATATTGCGGCACTAAGATTATAGATTATTATCAGTAGAAGTAGAAGAATCCCGCCCACCACAAAACCGGCCAACTGTACAATGCTTTGTAGTCGCATTATAGGTTAATAGACAAATTAGTATTTAACTTATTTTTCAGTCAAGCGCTAACTCAAAGTTGATTTGTTATTTTTGTGTTTCTGTAAGCATTCCTTTTATTAAGCATGTATTTGTATGCGCTTATGAAAGTCTGCGTCCCTATATAAGCCAGAGTTATGTAAATGGCAAGGTCATAGCCTTGTATTGCACCGGGTATAAGTCTAGATGGTTCGTCGACCCATCTTGCAATTGCGTGCAGTGGCGTGTGCGCGTATGTTCCTATGCGCCACATATAATCTTTTTTCGGCAGCGGCAATACGTTTAGTCTGTCTGCGGATATCGCGGCGGAAGAGTAATCCATACAAACCGCGTGGGGTACAGTCATAGAGATATTCAACAGGTTTCTTTTTTTACGCCATCTGTTATCATGAAGACTCCAAACAGCAAGCCCGCAGTCCAAAGCCACTAGAGTTGTCTGGTACAAAAAATACGTGCCAAAAAATGGGAAATAAGTCTGGAATTCGGCTGGCAGATGGTTTTGTATGACCGTACCTACTTGGTTGAAATGCAAGGCTTCCGAGCCGCCGGATGCGTCAAACGCTCCAAGTGTAACAGCAGAAAAAACGAATTTCATCGCTTTGTTTGCAGTTATTTTAGACTCCGAAAATATTGAATAGGCAAGCGGGAAGCGTTTCTGAAACCCGCTCGGTTTTCTTTGTTTTGGTTCTAAAAGCCTTTCAAGTAGGCTTTTTTTCTGTGTTTCGTCCATAGAGCCACAAGTCTATCATTAGACTACGTACGAATTGATATTTATGTTAGCTAATAAGAACAAAAGTCGATGGACTGGATACAAAACGCGTTCTATCTGCCAGCGGCGCTTCCGAAATATACACAACCGTGCTTGTAAGTAACTATTTTCCCATCCCTTTTTGTGAATTCCACGGTTTTGGAGGTCTTCAGGTAATCATAAGCTACAAGTATATGCGGCAGCCCGCTTATTTTGAAGCTTTCGTTCTCCGAATTATTTATAAGGGCAGCAACGAGCACTTCTTTTACACAATGCTTTACGTCAAAGTTTGGCGGCATGCCTTTTAGACCATTAAAGCCTTGGCACCTCCCCAATATATCTGAAAAATCATCCATTACTTTATTTATCCTATCGCTGCTTACTGTCTTGTATCTATCATCGTCCCGTATTCTGTGCATGAAATTCTTGTAAAATGCGTCGTAAAGCATGTGATCCGCTACGAATTCTGGTCGTATGTACACCGGCTTTCCTTCCTTTTCCTCTGCATCGTATAGTCTGAAACATTTAGCCCTGTATTCGCCGAGCGACTCATCCAATGCCGAAGAGGCTATGTCCGTTAATGCTGCTTCTAATGACAAATTCTCCATAATTTATTTTATTATCTAAGATGCTAACCACTATAAATACCTAACTAAATCATTTTTAGGCTTCATCCGCTTAGGAGCGAATTTACGTTTTTTAGATCTTCTAAGAACGTCTGCCTAGGCTTTGTAAATCTCATCGGAAATGACGGATGAAAAGTTACAAAAACTTTTACTTTGAGTCCGCCAAAGTCTATTTCCATAGTTTTTCCTCTGACATCTGACAAATGCTTATATTTTATTCCTAGCGCGTTGCATGCAGATGTACCAAGGGCGAGCACAAGTTTTGGTTTTATTATCGAAAGCTGTCCTACAAGATAAGGTCTGCAAGCATTCAGTTCCGCGTCGTTTGGCTTTCTATTGTTTGGCGGTCTACATTTTACAGCATTTGTTACGAAAGCATCCTCCCTTTTTATGCCGGCCGTCTCAAGATATTTATTTAGGAACTTACCAGATAGCCCTACGAAAGGCTTCCCTTGCGCGTCTTCGAATCTTCCTGGCGCTTCTCCGATTATTACGAGATTCGTCGAGGCCGGACCTACTCCTGGAACAGCATTCCTTCTTTTCAAGGAAAGATCACAGAGCGGACAAACAACCACTTTTGAAGCTATATTCTCTAATGTTTCCATTTTAGATTATTAGACTTGAAAGCTCTGCCAAAACTATTTTTGCCTCGGAATAATCAAGTATTTTTCCGTTTATGTAGTCGTCTCTAACATCGCCCAAGAAGGCTTTTCTTTCGCGTAATCTGTCGCCAATTGTTTTAAAATCTGAAGTATTTTTTGTGCCTTTAACCGCGACTAGTTGGTGATTTGACAGTAATATAATTGATTTCTCTTGATTAGCCGCTACTACTTCGTTAAGTGATTTGTAAAACCCTGAAAGACTTATATCTCCTACTTCAATAAATTTGATTTCTGAATTTTTAATAAATAACCGGAAGACTTTAGCGAGTTCTTGGTCCGTTTGATTTAGGTTTTTTTGAATTTTGTTATAGTTCTTCTTTATTTCTCTTGCACTGAAATTATTCTGCTGCCCTAATTCTAATATATCGTTATTGTTTAAAATCAGGTAATTTATGGCATCCCGCCCCGCTTTAAATTCTATTTCCGTGTCGCCGCCGAGATAAGACAGTCCAACTATGACGAAAACCTCTATTTCAGAAGTGTTTTCGACGTGCTTGTTCTTGCACGCGCAGACGTCAAATTCCCCGATTTTTACGAGTCTTATGTTTTTTGTTTCCTTAAGCCTTTCTTCATTGAAACGCAGATTTGGATAACATTTAGTTGCCTCATTTATGTCATCAAATGTTTCTATCGTAGTTTTTAAGTTCTTTGGGATAACCGAGTTAACGTTTATTTCTGCCTCGTAGAGTTTGGCTAGCGGTATTTTACCTTGTAGCAAAAGAAAACCTTTGCCGTCTTCCCTAAATGTATCTGCTTTTATTACTTTTATATCGATTCCTAAGTTCTGAAGCGACCTTGCGAACATATGCTCTGCTGAGTGCAAAATGTACCCTTCTCCTTTTTCAGCCATACAATTATCTAATCACTATATTAATTAAAATCGAATCAAATAGAAGCGTAGGTATAAAATTCTATTGGATTAGGATAGCTTCCAATCTTTTTAGCTTCTGCGCGCTTTAGCTCAAGATAAGTATCTATAACGCTGACAGGGAAAACTTTTTGTAAGAATTTATTATCTGACTCCAATTCGTCCAAAGCGATATTTAAATCTCCAGGAAGTTCATTTACACCTAGTTCGCTTCTCTTCTGCTTGCTTAAGTGATAAATGTTTTCGTCTATAGGATCGCCCGGATCTTTTTTATTTTCGATTCCATCCAGCGCGGCTAAAAGCAGGGCTGAAAACGCCAAATAGGGATTTGCAAGCGGGTCCGGTGGCCTATATTCTATTCTTTTTGTGGCTTCCTGACCGCGATGATAAGTCGGTATTCTTATGGCGGCGCTTCTATTCGATTTGCTCCAAGCAATGTATACTGGCGCTTCATATCCAGGAACAAGACGCTTGTAACTGTTAGTAGATGGCGAAACTATCGCAGACAGAGCCCTTGCATGTTCCATCAACCCGCCGACGGCATATCTTCCCAACTGACTTAATTCCGAATATTTATCTTTGGGGTCGTACATCAGGTTCTTATCTTTAGACTTGTTCCAAATACTAAAATTTGTGTGCATACCGCTACCATTGTCGCCTACGAAAGGTTTTGGCATGAACAACGCTAGCAGATTGTCTTCTTTTGCTATATTTCTTGCTACAAATTTTAAAGTCTGAAATTTATCTGCCGCATCGAGCATTTCCGAATACCTATAGTTAATCTCGGCTTGCCCGGCAGTCGCGACTTCGTGATGCGTAGCTTCTATTTTGAAATCGAAATTATTTTTTAGTGTCTTTACAATCTTTAACCTAGTATTGTAAGTTTTGTCAAGAGGAGTAACTGGGTAATAACCGCCCTTGTATGGTATACTAGAAGAGCTACCTGAAGCCGGGGCTTCTGAAGACTTTATCTTATAACCAATACCAGAAGCCGGATTATCAACGTCAAGATCAACGCTATCAAAAAGGAAAAATTCCGATTCCGGGGCGAAGAAAGAAGAATATCCTTTGTCGGATAGATATTTCTGAGCGAGCTCTGCAACGTTTCTCGGGTCTCTTTCAAACCTTTCTGACCCAGCCTTGCAATAGATTTTATTCAAAACTCTGGCTACGCCTTGGCTCCAAGGCAAAGTCGTTAGGGTTTCTGGGATAGGCATAAGGACCATGTCGCTGTTTTCTATGTCCGCAAATCCGGTTACGCTGCTCCCGTCCAGCTTTGCAAAGCCGTTCTTCATCGAAGATTCGTTAAGTTCGTCTGCCGGGATAAGAACCTGTCTTAGGCTACCAAAAAAATCGGTAAACTGTAATTCAAGCCAATCTATTTTATTTTTGATTAGAAAGGATTTTACACTTTTAGAATCCATTTTATAGACGTGAAGACATCTTATATATAAAGTAATATTTCGAATTATTTCTCTATTCTAAGGTTGTAATCATTCTTAAGTCTAGTTTGGTCTATCGACGAAGGAGAATTATCCAAAGGCGAATCAAATTTTCGATTTCTAGGAAATAGTATAAAATCTTTTATGTCGTCTTGCCCCGCAAGGGTAGCTACAAACCTATCGAGACCTATGGCTGCCCCGCCGTGAATAGGCGCGCCGTGAGAAAGCCCCTCTATCATAAAACCTAGCGAATTTTCGATCTCCTCATCAGATAATCCTATCCCTCTTAGAACTTTCATTTGAAGTTCTGGATTATTTATCCTTATCGATCCTCCCGCAATCTCTATGCCATTCAAAACTAAATCATAACGTTTTCCTAACACCTTCTCTGGATCTGAATCCATAAAATGTAGAGTATCTTCGGTAGGCGCGACAAATGGATTGTGCGCTGGCTGCAGACTTCCCGTTACTTCTTCCTTTTCATATAAAGGAAAACGATCAACCCAAAGAAACGCATGCCGGGTCTTGAACTTGTCTATCTTTATTCCTACTATCCTTCTCAATTTTGACATTGCTGCTAACAGAACGTTTTCTGAAGTGTCTGCACCGATTATTATTACGTCGCCATCTCCCGCCTTTGTCTTTGATAATATTCCTTTCTCAACATTTTTGAAGGCTTCTGATATAGAATCTGGAAAAGAGTTTAATTTAGAATTCTTCACGTATAGCCAAGTAAGCCCCTTCAGGCCGAGGTTCTTCGCTGTTTCGACCAAAGAAAGCATGTAATTTTTGTCTATTGGCGAACCTTCTTTGGAAAAATCTGACTGGAAAGCTATTGCCTTTACACTGCCTTTATTTTCGATTACCCTTTTCAAGATATTGTAATTGCTATTTGCGGCTTCATCGGTTATGTCGGATATCTTGTATCCAAATCTAAGGTCTGGCTTATCGTTTCCGTATTCAGCTATAGCTACTTTATAGTCCATGTGCTCAAATGGAGTCTTAATCTCTTGGGTTAATGTTTCTTTGAATACTTGTTTTACGAGTCTTTCGATAAGATCTTGTATGTATTTTTCATCCTTGAAAGATACCTCGAAATCTATCTGGGTAAATTCTAGCTGCCTGTCTTCTCTTGGGTCCTCATCCCTGAACACTCTCGCTACCTGAAAATATTTGTCTAGGCCAGAGACCATGCAAAGTTGTTTGTAAATCTGTGGCGATTGCGGAAGCGCAAAAAACTCTCCTTTATTTGTTCTTGATGGAATCAAAAGAGTCCTTGAGCCGCTTACATCATGCGTGTCCCTTACTAAGTTAGGCGTCTCAAGTTCTAAAAAGCCTTCTCCCCAGAAGAATTTTCTTATTGATTTTGTTACCTTGTCTCGAAATTCTATGTTTGCTATCATTTTTCTTCGTCTAAGGTCGAGATATCTGTACTTTAATCTTAGGTCTTCCGACGGAAGAAATCCTTCCTTCTCTTCTACGATTTCAAACGGAGGAACTTTGGATTTTCCAATTATTTTCAATGATTTTGCTTCGACTTCGACCATGCCGGTCGGCATACTCGGATTTATAGCTTCTTTATCGCGCTTCCTTACTTTTCCGATTACATTTATAACGTATTCTCTGCCGAGTTGATCCGCGTCTTTCTTTATCGCTCCCTCGAAGACTACTTGAGTTATGCCGTATCTGTCTGCAAGGTCTATGAAAAGTTTCCCACCATGGTCTCTTATGTATCTACACCAGCCATTTAGAGATGTCTCTTTCCCTGCGTCATTTTCTCTTAGGGCGCCACAGTTAGTTTCCATATCAGAAGGAGCATAACTCTGTATATATAATTAGCATATTACCTTAAAGTTTATTGATTACACTCTCAACCCTGACAGCGGCTTCGCGTGGTTGTATGCCGTATTTTTTGGATATCGTTCCGATTATGAAGTTTACAACATTTTTGTTCTTCTTGTATTTTTCTACTATAGTTGCATCTGAATTTAGCATTTTCCGTATTGTCTCGTCTATTTGAGACTCGGAGAACTTCTTTATTTCTACTTTATCGCCCGATTTTATCTTTTTAAGAACTTCTCTTGTTATGTCTATCTTCTGATCGGTTAAATTTAGTATTTCTTTGAAAACGTTGCTATTAGAAGGTTCTCCAAATCTTTTCATTATCTCCAACGAAGCGATTATGGTGTTGAAGGAAAATTCATCCTCAAAAGTACTTATTAAGTTAAGCGCGCCGGTATCAAACGCTATAAGCTCTAGTATAGTTTTATAATTTGCGTTGTGCTTAACCGCAAGGTCCCTAGCTATTTTTGTCGGTATCCGCATGGCATTTTCTGCTAAGTTCTTTGTATCGTACACCGTCAGGTCCGGTTCATAGATAAAACCGTATTCTTCTTCGCTTTCCTTTTTACGCGATGCTTTAGTCGTGCCAGACGCCGCATCAAAAGACCTGGTCTCCTTTTCAGGAACACCTCCTTTTTCTATTATCGCACCTTGTCTTGCGATTTCATACTGTGCCGCTGCTATTAAATTTTTTATCCCCGTAACATTTTTTATTTCAACTCTGTCTTCTGCCAGAGAGATATTTAGGTCCGTCTTTATTTCTTGATTTACATCGACCCCCTGATAATGTAGTATCGTCCTCAAAGTGAAAACCGTTTCTCTAAGTTCTTCTTCTGTTGTTATATCCGGCTCAGTCACTATTTCTACCAACGGAGTACCAGAACGATTAAAATCAAGGAGAGTATACCCTCCTTCCCTTATTATCTGCGCTGGGTCTTCTTCTATCTGTATCCTCCTTATCCTGATCTTCTTTTTCTCAAGCTCTATGGATCCCTCGCTCCCTATCGATTCGGACAATTGTGTTATTTGAAAAGATTTTGGCAGGTCTGGATAGAAATAAACTTTTCTTATGAACGAAATCTTGTCTTTTACAGAACAATTTAACGCAATTGCAATGGACTTGGCCACCCGTACCGCTTCTTTATTAAGCACAGGTCTAGATCCAGGGAACCCAACGCATATCGGACATATCTGGGAATTTGGTTCCTTCGTTTCCGCCGTAGAATCGCTACAGAAGAGTTTTGTCTTTGTCGGTAGTGCAACGTGAACTTCTAATCCTATCTTCATAAAGCGCCTATGTTGTACCTGAACTTGTATTTGAACTTCCTTTCCCAATTTTCAACGAAGGAGATAACAGCATAATCATTGAAATGCTCCCCTATCACTTGTGCGCCGATTGGCATGCCCCCTATGTAATCATACGGAAATGAGATATGTGGGAGTCCGCATAGATTTGGCGGGATCGTTAGTATATCTAAAGCATAATTTTGCACCGGCGAAAGCTTTTCTATGTCCGCTATCTTTGGTGTTGTTATTGGCATAGTGGGGGATACAATAAAACTTTCTCTAAGAATCCTGCGCATTTTTTCGTTTAGCATCGCTCTTACTTTCAACGCCCGTATATAATATCTATTCTTAACGCTTGCACTCCTGACGAAAGTCCCCAATATTATTCTTCGTTTAGCTTCAGCGCCGAACTGCTTCCTAGCCTCTGTGAAGAAATCATTATACTTTTTAGAAAAATCATTTACCTTGAAACCGTACTTGAATCCTGTATATCTCGCTAAATTCGTGGAAGCCTCTGCAGCTGATATGACATAATAAGCCGGAATAGCGGCTTCTATTTCTTTTAAGTCGACATAGTTTACTTTGTAGTCCATTCCTTTTAGCTTTTCTAAAAACTTATCGAATGCCGACCTTATTTTTCCATCAAGTCCGTTCATAAGCTGATTTATTACCGAAAATTGTATCTTTGGTTCATCTGTTAATCTAACGTCGAGGGACGTAGTGTCTTTTGTATCTCTACCGGTGGACATGTTCAATACTTTTCTTACATCGATTGCGGATCTAGCCATAAACCCTATTTTATCCAGCGAATTTGCATAGTCTATAAGACCATTTCTAGAGACTACTCCGTAAGTTGGTGTAAATCCAACGACCCCACAAAAAGCAGCGGGAGATGAGATTGATCCTCCGGTAGACTCAGCTACAGCAACGTGATATTTTAGGATAGCCGTAGCAATCGCGGCTCCGCTACTCGAACCGCCCGCAACGTAATCGCTATTAAATGGATTATGGGCGGGAGCCTCACAGTTTATGCCAAAGCTTCCAAAACCAAATTCATCCATATTTGTCTTGCCAAGAAATCCAAAATTATTTTTCTGTAATCTTTCTACGACGGTCGCATTAAACGGGGGCTTATACGTTTTTAATATTTTTGATGAAGCCGTACTCTCGACGCCTTTGACGCATATGTTATCCTTTACACTAAACGGAAATCCACCGTGTAAGCTATCGTTGAAGTTATTGAAAGCGTTCAACTCTCTGTTCTTTTCTTTAAGATTTTCCAAGAGCTTATTGTAATAGTCCTTTGGTTTCTCTTTGGTATCAAATTCGGCGATATAGCTTTTCATACTTCCGGCCCTATGACATAAAGACGATGGGTTTTTGTATTATCTAGAAGTTCTTTCTTTTCTTTAAATTCCTCCGGAACGTCGTCTCTCATTATTCCGGGTATTTCTATTGGATGATACGCAGGCTGCAAGTTTCCGCAGTCAATTTTATCTAGTTGGTCAAAATAGCTTATAACTTCCTCTAAGTCTTTTTTTATCTTTTCGGATTCTGTTTCTATGAGACTTATCCGAGCCGTCTCAAGCAACGATTTGAATTCTTTATCATCCATAAATTAGAAACTAGTTTTCTGCTTATAACTATTAACATGATTCCAAGAATGCTACAATCGATGTTTAATCTGAAATTTCTAAATCTAAAGGAAATCTAGACTTATTTTCAAAACCATAAGTCAAACGAATTACCTGCGTGCAGAAAACGCATCTGGTTATTATATTCTAAGTTAACTTTCTTTCCAGGAGAATACTCTCATAGAAATAAAGAAAAAGGCCATAGAAATAACAGCTACTATCACAGTATTAAAAAGCAGGTTGGACACATTACCAAATAGCATTATAGCGTTCATGCCATTTATTACGTAATAAAGAGGCAGGAATTTTGCTATCTCCTGTAGATATGTTGGCATAGACGACACCGGGAAAAATGTACCGGCAAGAAACATCATTGGAAACGTTATTATATTACCTATTATCGCAGCCGTCTCCTCGTTCTTTGAGATAGATCCTGCGACTATGCCGAGCGAAATGAACCCAAAGACGCCTAAGAAAACTATCGGTAATATGTATGGATTGAATGTTATACCCGCACCAAATACAAGATCTCCTACGCTTATCATAAGGACAATTGCTACTACCGCCATTATCGCGTTCCAGATGAATTTTGAAACCATCCACTCCCCTTTAGTCAATGGCGTCAGTGAAAGCTGTCTGAATATCTTTTCTTTCTTGTAGGAACTCACTATATTTGTCATAGAAAACATTCCTGTAGTCAGCACGGAGAAACCTATCAGGCCGGGGATAAGATAATTTATGTAGCCCACTGCCGTTGTAGAGACCGGGCTTATGTATGCATGTATAATTGGTGTGGCGTTGTCTATTTTAAAATTAAAGCTCTGTATCACTAGATTAACCGCCTGTTCTGCTGATTGAGCGCTAGACTGGCTGGGATTATAGTAAAAGGACATGTTCACACTTTGGTCAGAAGCTACCTCCTGAGCAAAGTCTGCCGGTATTACTAGCGCAGCATCTACAGAATTCTGGTTTATGTAAGTATGTATGTTGATGCTTGTAGGCACGTTGGTTATGGTTACTAGACCGGTACTGTTAAGTGCAGAAACAAAGCCCAAAGAGATGGCTGAACTATTATCTAGATTCTGAATAGACAATGGCACTTTTGTGCTCCCACCTGAGAATATCGCACCGAATACCAATAGAAATATTATAGGAAACATGAGGGTAAAGAACAAAGCTGAACGTGTCCTAAGAAAATTTCTGGCGTATACTAAAAAATCTGCTTTTATGTTAGCTAGCCTCATCTTAATCTTTCTCCTTGGTTCCTACCAAATCTAAAAATACATCTTCTAAAGTTTCGTTGCTTATTTTTA
>JASHWD010000091.1 GCA_030044235.1 Candidatus Parvarchaeota archaeon
TCAAATTTTATTTTGAAGCGTTTATTTTGTTTTTAATCTTCACCAAACTGTCTTTCAAATGTTGAAGTGTGTGTTCTTTAGAATGTACACTGTCGTCAAAAAGCGAATCGTCTCCTTGAAGCATACGCTGTCTTTGATTGAGTATATTCTTTTCCCAGGCAGAAATTGTATTTTCATATGCTCTTTCTGCGTCCTTATAACGACCCATTTCGTTCAAGACGTCTGCTTTCATCAATAATGGAACGAGAAATTCTGGTTCAGCTTTTATAACTTTATCTATCAAAGACAGCGCTGCATCATATTTCTTAAGTCCGACAAGCGCAAATGCTTTGCAATAGTTTGCTAATGGGTCATTTGGAAGCATTTGAATTCCCTTGTCAGCCATATCCACTGCTAAAGTATACTTTTCATTATTCGGAAGAGCATTTGAATTGTTAAGATTGGCAGCGCAGTTAGAATAGTTGTACGCCAAAAGTGTTGATAAACCGCCGGTGACTTTTGGTCGCAACATAGTCGTCGAGTTTATTATATAGTTCTTCTTATCTCCCTTATAACTTATCCACATGTGTGAATAACTGGTGTTTATACTTACCTTACTTAGCGCCCCCGATCTTCCTAGTCTAGCCAGAGCTAGAACTAATGTGTCCGCGAACGCAACGCAATCAACTGCGCCTTCCGATGGAAAATCCATGATAAATAAAGCCTCATACTTATGTTTAAGTTTGGCGCCGGCCCTGTAAGTCTCCAGCAATTTATATCCTAATGTGAATACAAGGTCATCATCGCAGTATTTCCTTTCCTCGTCGTTTAGCAAGCCACCAATAAGTTTATCTAATCTGCTTGTTGCGGCGCCTTTCCTTTCATCAAGGCCTTCTTTACGGCTTCCCGTTTTTCTTGTCCAAGGGCTATAGCTGCTTCTTGCGATATCATCCAAAAGCTTATCGTAGCTAAGGGTTTCCATGGTGAATTGTAAAAATATATAGAAGGGTTATCAAATAAATAGCTTAAATTTGGCCTTTACAAGCTCTTTTGCTTAAAATTGTCACTTATATAAACTTCCTAGACATTATTTTAATATAGACTTTAGAGGTAAAAATCGTGAAAACTTTGGATCAAATAATTCAGGATTTTGAACAAAAAGACGTAGAAGGTGATGGCACTAAATTCTCTCCGTCTGGCACGCCAGTTTCTGATTTTGATACTTCTTACATGCCAAAACTGCAAACGGATCCAGCCGCATTTTCACAGAATGAATTCAATGGGACATCTTACGACGTGCAATTCGACGATACATATCAACCTGTTGATTTTTCGACTACTTGGATGAGAATGCATAATATGACCAAAAATATTTCAGACCCTTCCACTAAAGATTTCCTTATTGGCTTGTTAGCGAGCGATCCAAGGTGGGTATTTTATAACTACAAAAATAACATCCAAAAATTGAACAATAATCTTTATACGGTAAAAATTGACAGCAAACAGGTTCTTGGAGCCACTATATCGAGAACCGTAGAATTTTATGTAAATGATAAAGATGTCTTAGAGAAAATAAGAATGGTCCAGTCTACTACACAGTACAACGTCAGTAAGGACTTATATTCGCAGGAAGTCGAATTCGTATATCCATACGATTACGATCAAGACGATGATGATGACACTAACCAAGGCGCTGGCGGGGTAGATGATGACGATGATAAAGATGTCAATGATAACGATGACACCGGCGTTGATACGTCGCCGCCATTTGGTTTTTAATCGTATCAACTACTAGTTGAGTAGTTTTTTCTAAAATTAGAGATTATCACTTAGCTTTTCCATCCTCAAACAAACGCTGTCTCCTCTCACTGCGTCTTGAAAAAGAAACCAATGCGGCTATAACCAATAGAATAGTTGAGATGTAAGTTACTGTTCTAAAGCCGCTTATGAAGGAAGATCCAACTAAATTCGCGAAGAAATGGGGCGCGCTTAAAACCGAAGAAACCGTGGCGGTAAGGTTTGCTGGTATAGATGCGGGCAGATGTTGCGCCAAGTTTGTAAGTGGATTAGACCCTAATAAAGCCGAGAAAATCGCTGTTGAAGGAGCGGGCATTGAAGAGCTTAATGCCTGACTTATCTGCATTGATTGATTCTGTGAGATGCCCGCAGCAACAAGACTAGATGAAATATATGTACCAGAAGTCATGACAAATGCAACTGCCATAACCGAAATTATTATAGTGAAAAAAAGAGCCAGGCTTGCTGAACCAGCGGAGTTCATTATCGTCATTCTCATGCCGGCTGCGACGCCACGCCTTTCTTCAGGTACTGAACTCATTATGTCTGCTGTATTCGGGGCGGAAAATAGACCTATTCCCCCGCCTATCATAAGCATTATCCCGGCGAGGTAGATATACGCAAAATTATATGGCAGGAAAGACAGCAAAAAGAATCCTAAAGCGGCTATGCTTAGACCTGCAGTCGTAAAGAGTCTACCTCCAAATTTGTCGGATAAGTATCCACTCAAAGGGCCGAAAATTATAAAACCCATCATAAATGGTATCATATATACGCCGGCCCAAAATGGCGTAGAAGAATAACTGTATCCATTTATAGGTAGCCATATTCCCTGGAGAAATATAACCATAGTCAACATAAGACCCGTCCTTGCCAGGCTGGCTAATAGATTCGCTAAATTACCAGACGCAAAATTTCTTATGCGGAAAAGGGTAAGATCAAACATCGGCTTCTTGATTTTATATTCAGCGTATACAAAAAGCGCAAGAAGTATAAAACCTGTAATTATAGCTATGAGCACGTACGGATCAGACCATCCGGTCGCAGAGCTTCCGAACGGCAACAAACCGTAGGTGATACCTATAAGTATCAAAGTAAGACCCACCGCAAATAATACGTTGCCTATAAAGTCTATTTTAGAGCGTATTATCTTGCCTATGTCCTCCAAGGCTATATACGACCAGACAGTACCTGCTATGCCGAACGGTATGTTGAAAAGGAATACTAAGTGCCAATCATAAGAAGCCATTATTCCCCCTATTATTAGACCTATGAAACTTCCTGCGATTGTAGCTATCTGGTTTATGCCTAGAGATTTACCACGTTCATTCAGAGGGAAGTAGTCTGTAAGTATAGCTGCCTCGTTTGCAAAAAGAAAACCGCCTCCCACCCCCTGGAAAAGTCTGACTATTATCAACGAGAGCACGCCTTCATTGCCACGCATAAAAAGCGACACTAGGTAGAGCAATATCGAAGCTGCAGTAAAGATCGCAAAACCCAACCTGTAAAGCCTTACCCTACCAAACATGTCGGAAAGTCTGCCGAAAGTGACGAGCAAGACCGCAGTTACAACCGTATAGCCTGTAAGCAACCAGATCAAGTATACTATTCCGCTTGGCTGATTAGGATTAAAACCAATACCATTAAAAATCGCCGGCAGCGCTATAAGAAGCATCGTGCTATTTATCGATGCCATTAAACCGCCTAGGGTCGTGTTAGCCAAAGCCATCCATTTTCTTTCCGTATAGGAGATTAACTAAGATTCTTTATTACTTCATCAGTTGATAGAACATCAAAAAGTTTTGTCATGTTTGTAAGTGCGCGTAGGTGGGCTTCCTTGTCCATGCTGGAAGAAGAATCCGAAACGACTACTGTATAGAAACCTCGATTCGATGCGTCCCTAGCGGTGGATTCTACGCCTATCTCCGTAGCTATTCCTGCTATTATTAAAGTCTCTATCCCTGCGTTTTTAGCCATAAGCTCAAAATTTGTACCAACGAATATGCTTGCTGTGTTCTTGTTTACCACTATTTCGTTTTCTCTTGGTTTAATCTCAAGATCCCACATCTCCTTAGGAACCTGCGAAAGATCAAATTTCATCTTACTCGAGATATATTTTCTAGATGGCGATTCGAAACCTGGCGGCATCGGAGTTATTTTTGTAAAAATAACCGGCATTTTAGCCTCCCTAGCTCTAGATAAAAGCTTGTTTAGATTCAAAAGGAATTCTTCCTTATTGAAGACCCTATCAACAAGAAATCTCTGGACATCCCAGACTATAAGTGCGGAGTGTTCAGGAGCGATTATCTCTTTGATATACTTATACACCGGCCTCTCCATCTTCTATAAGAAACACAAATTACTTATAAACCTTTGAACCTTGTCAGGTATTTTCGCCGCCATCTGCTTTCATTTTAAACAGCAAATCGCTGTAAGAAACAGAAACCATATCTATTTTCTTTACTCCAAATAATTTAAGATAGTGCTCGCATTGTCCGAGAAGCTTTTCCCTTGATATGCCGCCGGTATCAATGGCCTCTATCTCTATGAATTTTCCCAGGCTCTTTACAGAGTCTATGTGAAATTTTATGTTTTCTATAAAATATATTTCCCTCAGTTTATCTACAACTATAAGGACTCCCAATGCTTTTGTCAGCATTCCTTTTATCTCACTTTTAGGTTCCACGTTCAGCAGGGTTACCTCTGATTCTTTTGGCCCTTCCTGGTCTTTTCGATTATAAAATATCAGGTGGTTTTCTATGTTCCCTTCCCTTAACTTAAGCCTTCCCGAGTTTACCTTGAAATAGGTATCAATCTGGTGGTCCACCCCTTTGAAATCCGCTTTTTTAGACTTTAGAATTTCTCTTATTTTATCCTGATCCGAACACCTTGCTTTTATTTCTACGTTTAGATGTGACATAACAAAATCTGCATGTCTATCAATAAAAGGCTTAACCTAAAGGTGTTGCTAGCGGAAATATCAGTTTTGTGTACCCGGAAACGTTGTCTATCCCAATCAAGATATCAGAATCGGCTAAATTAGTCGATGAAAATCTTGTTAAGGTAGAGTTTCCTGTGATGAATGTCCCCCCATTATAAGATTCGTAAACACCATAAGAATTAGTATAAGTCCCAGAATTCGTAGCTGGATTACAGCTCCCGAAAAATGTCGAACCGATATGCGGCGGCGTCCATTCATCTGCGCATAAAGATGCTTCTGATGAAAAATTGCCAACTGGCGTGTACCTAACAGAATGTTCGCTACCTGTGTAATTAAACGTGTGGTACCATTCTGTCATTATCCCGGTAAGATATCCATCATAAGTGTCATTGCCTAAGAATTTTGTTGCGCCTTCCGCAGAATAACTAATAGAAGCCGTTGCGCTGGTATTTAAATCGGTAGCGGATACGATAACATTTACTCCAGAAAAATATATTTGTAAGTCTATAATATCTCCAGGATTTACAGGCCCGGAAAAGGACTGTAAGCCGCCGCCACCGGAGCTTGGATCCACTACGTTGCCATTGCTATCCCAAATGTCGTAAACCATATAAAAACCCGTTGAAACCGGCCAATTATACGCTATTCCAACCTGATACCAATAGTTCCTATTAGATATTCCATTGAGCAGATAAGCCGGTCCATTGTCGTCTCCATCCTCTTGAGCTATCGCCGTTACAGTATAATTAAGACTAGAAAAATTATTTTTGAAGACCGTAAATAATTGCTCATCTACGCTTGGGGCTACATATGTTACAGTTACATTTACCTTAGAGGAAGATTCGATTGTATAATTTTGATTATCCACTCCTGCAGCAGAATAACTATAGTGTCCTACATATGAGAAAGAGGAATTCAAACCGGAGAAATTATATTTCAACGCTGAGAGAGTAGATAAGACATAAGCTCCGGTGGATACGCTGTTATTATCGAGACTTAATGCAACTCCCGGGACTAATTTACCGGTCTCAACCGTCAAAGTGTCCTGGATTGTTGGTACATTA
This sequence comes from Candidatus Parvarchaeota archaeon, assembly GCA_030044235.1. GTDB lineage: Archaea > Nanobdellota > Nanobdellia > Parvarchaeales > Parvarchaeaceae > Parvarchaeum. The sequence continues at coordinate 5,782 of JASHWD010000091.1, forward strand.
TTACTATAAGCAAATGAATCTGATGGAAACACTTTTAATATTTGGGTAAGTGTAGCCTTGGATATCTTTATCGTCTTTGTTACCGAGGCAGACGAATGGTTTATGTTTCCAGACACGTTGAATACTACTACGTAAGTGCCGGCAGTAGCATTTGAATAAATATCCTGTTCTTTAAATCCGTTCACATACATCGTTGCATCTGTCCAAGTAGGTGCGCTTCCTGTGAACTTCTCCACCGTCCCATTATATGTGAAGTTGCCAAGATTATTAGAGAGAGTAATATTAGTAGAAGCGCGTGCTATCTCTCTTTCTATTGAGACGGAAGAAGAGGTATAATTGCTGTTTGAAGTAATGTTGAACACAGCAATGTATACTCCAGCAGTTGCGTTCTTATAAGATAACGTTTCGGATTCATTATTCACAAAGAGTTCTCCGGTTACAAAGCTTCCAGTGCTTGCTGTAAAAATTTCTGGTGTCCCATTGTAAGTGAAGTTTGAGAGAGACGCAGCCAGCTCAAGAGAGGCCTTTGATATTTTTCTTACGGATAACTCAGAAGCAGAAGTATAATTTTGGTTTCCTGACACGTTAAAGATTACTGTGTAAGTGCCAGCCGTGGCATTATAATAAGGATTAGATTCCTGCAAATTATTAACAAATAAATTGCCGCTTCCAAGCTGGTCGTTAAGACTAGTTACATTACCGGTAAAGAGCTCTGCTGTCCCGTTGTAAGTCAAGTTTGCAAGAGACGGCGCCAATACTATTACTGGCGTTGCTTTAGATATGTTAATTTCATTAGTCAAATTTTGTGCTGAATAGTTTTGATTCCCAGATGTATAAAAATCAAAATATCGTACCCCCGCACTAGCACTTGAATAAGTGAAGTTCTCACTAGACAAAAATGTGTTTTCAGCTAAACCATTTATACTAAATGTAGCGTTTATCTGAGAACCAACTTCAAACAATTCTGCGGTTTCGTTCTCACTGGTTCCATTGTAAGCAATATCCTCTGGTGATTTAGATAAAGTGAGTGCATCTCCTTTCGATATTTTTGCATAATAAGTAACATTGTTTACTCCGCTCGCGTTAGTTACGGCAGTAACTTTGTATGTTCCGGCGGATAAAGTTTGAACATAAGAAACTTGCCCCAAGGTTAGATTTTCTACCTTAGACCCATTTA
>JASHWD010000092.1 GCA_030044235.1 Candidatus Parvarchaeota archaeon
GAGGGAAGTGAACTTGCCTATCTTCAGCAATCGGATTCTAATATATCTACGACTTCTATAGACGGAGAATGGGGGCTCGGTGCAATCTCAACACTTAATCAAGTCTATAACATTACCCCTTCCGAATATCCAGTAATTGTGATAAACGGAAAATATGTTGTTAAAGGTTACCAGACTACGCCGCAGCTTTTACAGGATCTTTGCATGTATACAAACGAGAGCGGTTTTTGTAATAGCTCAATCTAAAGTGCTTCAAGCTGCACTGCATGCTCTTTTGCTATAAAGCGTAGCCGTTTAATTATTTTTTCGGTCTCTTCATTCGTAAGGTTTCCTCGAAGACTTTTTTCTCTATGACTAAAATCAGCAAGCCATTCCTTTTTGCTTATGCCGACTTCATCATCGAACCTTCTGGGTAAGACGTGAAAATGCGCATGCGGTATGCTTTGTCCTGCAAACTCGCCTTCTTGCAGTATTAAATCAAATTGGTAAGCGTTCGCATATTTTAGAGCTATAAAAATGCACCTATTGGCAAAAGACATGAGACCTTTTTTCTCGGCATCACTCAGTTTTAATATGCTGTCCACGTGCCGTTTTGGCATAAAAAGTACGTGTCCTTCCACAAAAGGTCGCAGATTGTATATACCTATGAATAAATCGTTCTCGTAGAATTTTCTTAGACTTAGGTTTGTGTTGTCACAGAACGGACATTCCATCTCAAAGTTGAGGCAACCCTTTTCTTTCCCTTATCTGTTTCAATACGCCCGGATAAAGATCCTTTGGCACCTTTCTGAATTTTTCTCCTGCTAGTGACCAAGAACCCCTTCCTTCAGTACCGGATCTTAATTCGTTTGTAAAATCGAAAGATGAAGCAACCGGCAGGTCTGCCAATATAACTATCTTATCACCGTCTTCTTTTACGTCGTTTATCATTCCTCTCTTTGATTGTATAAGTGGACTTATGTTGCTTAGGAACGCCATTGGCATGTCTATTCTTATCATTTGTATCGGTTCTAATAGTACCGGACCGGCGGTCATAAATGCATCTTTTATAGCATCCCTAACCGCAGGTATAACTTGTGCAGGTCCGCGGTGTATAGCATCCTCATGCAATACCGTATCAGTTAGGACAGCCTTAACGCCCCAGACTTCTTCTTTGGCTTGTGGGCCCGTCTTCATTACCTCATTAAAAGCTTCTATGCACATCTCTATTATTTCGCCTATGTGGATAACTCCTTTTGTTCCGTCTATAAAAAGATTATCGCCGTAAACCGCAGCTATTCTCTTAGCCTCTTCTCTTGACATTCCGGCTGCCATCAAAGCATTCAGTTGTTCTGGGGTAAGGCTTTTTACTTTTCCAGTAACCATACCGGTTTCTTCCATAGCATTCGAAATTTCTGGAGTAATTGGTTCTACATATAAATAAAATCTATTGTGTTTGTTCGGAGATTTGCCTTCTACCACACTTCCTCTCGTTGAGATGCTCTCTTTGTAGACGACTATAGGCTGTGAGCTGACTATGTCTATGCCGTACGTACGTCTTAGCTTGTCTTCGACTATCTCTAAATGAAGTGTTCCGAGACCTGCGATCAAGTTTTCTCCCGTCTCGTGGTTTATTGATACTTTAAGGGTTATATCATAAACGCTAAGCTCGTGAAGCGCTTGCACTAATTTTGGCAGGTCTTTTGGATTTTTAGTTTCTATCGCTTTGACCATTACCGGCTGCAATATGTGCTTTACAGGCTCAAATGGCGTAGCTTCTTGGTTGGAAGAGAGAGTCTCGCCGGCTACTATGTTCTTCAGTCCGGCCATCCCTATCTGGTTACCCGCGTTTGCGGTGTCTACCTGAAACTTCTGCGGTCCTTTCCATATGTATATGTTTTGGATTTTGTTGACTTGTTTGTTATTTATCAAAAATACATCCTGGCCTTTGTTGACTTTGCCTGAGAAGATTCTCCCTACCGCGATTTCGCCCGCTTGTGGATCTATTTCTATATTAGTAACTGAGAGCATAAGCTGTCCGTTTACGTCGCAATTAACAAGTCCTTTTCCGACCTCGCTTTCTATGTCACCGTGCCATATTATCGGTATCCTATATTTCTGTGCGTCGAGTGGGCTTGGAAGATGTTCTATAACCATGTCCAAAAGAACTTTGTGTACCGGCGTCTTTCTAGAAAGTTCTTTTACTTTTTCTTTGTCGTTTGCTGTGTATGCATCGTATATGTCTTTGAAAGAAAGGCCAGTTTCCTTCATTCTCTTGAAAGAGAGAGCCCAATTTTCTCTCGAAGCACCGAAAGCTACGGTATTATCCTGAACGTTTACTTGCCATTTTTCTCTCATCTCTGTCGGAGCCAAGTCTTTTATGAAAGAATTTATTTGTAGTATCAATTTTATGAGGTGCTTTTGCATTTGGTCCGGGGTCTGCCTCAGTTCCGTAATCAATCTGTCTATCTTGTTTATGTAAAGAATTGGCTTCACCTTATCTTTTAGTGCCTGTTTAAGGACCATTTCGGTCTGTGGCATTACGCCTTCTACAGAATCCATTACAACAATTGCGCCATCGATAGCTCTAACTGCACGCGTAACATGTCCGCCGAAATCTACGTGGCCCGGCGTGTCGATAAGGTTTATAAGATATTCGTCTCCTTCTTTGAGTTCATAGACCATGTTTACGTTTGATGATTTTACGGTCATCTGGCGTTCCTGCTCAACTTTTTCTGAGTCTAAGTAAAGCTGCTTTCCAGCCTTTTCTTCTGAGAGCATCCCACATCCAGCAAGCAAACTGTCACATGTTGTGGTTTTACCATGGTCCACATGGGCGATGACACCAATGTTTCTTATCCTTTGCTGCTGTGTCATCAGCCTAACAACTTTATCAGTTAGAGATTCCTTTTCGGGCATTTCCTAAAAATACATTTTATTCTATTTATAGCTTTATTTAGCAAATAAAATTTTTATAACGTAGAAATAGAAGAAGTTGGTGTTGAGAAAAATATGTGCAAAGTCTCGGGCTTTGCACACTCTAGAATAACCTCCACTCTAATGGAAGATTATCTAAATATAGAATATTATATGATTACAACTAGAATAAATACTATTAATTTTTCAGAAGTAAGCTTAAAATTAGCTATATGACCTGGCCGCATCGCCCGTAATTTTCGTTTTTATCCTTCCAGACATTCCATTTATCGCATCCATATAGTATTGGAAAGGCGGCGTCTTGTATTTCGCTTTCTTTTCAACTATGTCCTGGCCGGCCATTCGCTTCGCTTTTTGTGTGATTGTCTGCAAGTCCCTACCGGAAAAGCCATCGGTAGCATTTGCTATCGTTTCAAGTTCACTTTCGGAAAGCTGCTTTGCGTAAAGTCCTGTTATCTTTACGCGGTCCTCTTTGGAAGGCAGAGGGAACTCTATTTCAGTACCAAATCTTGAGCGTATAGCTTTATCAAGTGCGTTGCGGTCGTTCGTAGAACCTATCACCATAAGGTTTCCATCGGTAGAATCAGAACTAAACCCGTCTAGTCTTGTTAGAAAAGTGTCTATCGTGCGTCTGAATTCGGTATCAGCAGAATCGCTGTCGTCGCCGCTTCTTTTGCCGATGGCGTCCATCTCGTCTATAAACAGTATAGTCTTTCCGTTCTTTCTGCTGTAAGCCTCAACCGCGTCAAATACAGCGTCTATTTTTTGTGAAGATTCACTTATCCACTTCGAGAACACTTTTCCTAGCGGCAGGTAAATAAGATTTATCTTCTCTTCATTCGCTATTACTCTCGCCATTAAAGTTTTTCCGGTTCCTGATGGGCCGTAGAATAGAATCGCACCCTGTGAAGAAGCGGGTTCATTTACGCTAGTGTTTTTTTCTAACTTTTTGTAAACATCCTTGTATAGAAGCGGGTAAAGTGCGTCTCTTTTTATCGACTCTTTTAAGGTTTCATATCCCCCTATGTTGCCAAAGCTCTCCTTTCCATGCGCAACCTTTAGACCAAGTCGTCTAAGATTCATCGTGCCGGACATTTCTCCGGGTCCAGATGTGACGGTGGCACTTTCTTCGTCTTCCCCGTCTGCTTCGTTTTTGTGTGTGAAAAACTCTGAAAGACGCGGACCATCAAGAACAACACCATCCCATAAGTAATAGAAAAGATACTTTGCTAGAACACCGCCTTCCTTTATCAAAGCCGGCTTTATCGATATCTTCAAAGCGCCAGCAGCTACAGGAGCTTCGTCTCGGTAAATATAACCTACGCTAAAAAGCTCCTTTGCGCCCCTACTCGTTAAAGCTCTACAGGTCATTGTTCTATAACGTGTATTGGGACCTATGTTACCTCTTTCGACTACCATCTCCGTCTTACCAAATTTACCGACAAGATGCTGACTGTACTGCTCCAGAGAATCATCAAGAAACTCATTTAAATCTGGTATAAAATGCGTTGCGCTGTTACATTCGAAAAAGACTTCAAGACCCTTATTTTTGCCTGATTCAATGATTTCGAAAGCCGGCGTTATTAGAGAATCAAGCGTCTTTTTATCGATCTTAAGCCCAAACTCACTGAAACGATTTTTAAATTTTGGATCCCGCTCGTATTCAGTTTGTATTACTTCTGCTATGCCAACCTTTACGTCTCTTATCCATTTTGGCACATCATTAGGGTCTTGTCCTTTTGTCATAAAATTTTATATTATTATATAAGAAGACAGCCCCAATAAATACTATCTTAATCGTAAATTGGACGTTTTTCACCTTATTATAAAGTGAATAAGAGGTTAAAATTAAATTATAATTAGCTAAGCTTATTCTATTTCTTTAAGCAAGGCTAAAACCATTTTTTGGATTTTATCTCTGTTTAATCTATTCTGATTCAAGTAATCCGGACTTCTCGAATCTGAATCCACTATTCCGTTGTATCTTGTCTTTGGAGAATTTTTTACATAGTCGGGTAATAGGAGCTGTTGTTTTTCGTCCAATAAAACCACCACCACATCGGCTTCTTCAACATCTTCTTTTGTAACTGGGCTGCCGAGTTTATTCGGTACTTTTATACCGACCTCATTCATAACTTCTATTGTACCTTTAAGTCCACGCTCAGCCGACGGAGAAATTGGGTAGGGTTCTATCCCTCGACTCAAGGAAGTGTTCTTTTTTGAAAATTTATTAAAAAATGCCTCAGCCATTCTGCTCCTGCCTGCGTTATATTTGCAGATAAACAAAACTTTCATGCTATATCTTATCTGTAGCGACTTTAAATAAATTAATTACAACTTATTTAGATACGCGCAGGGATAGCGAAGCCCGGTCAAACGTGCTAGCTTCAGGGGCTAGTGGCTCAGGCCTTCGAGGGTTCAAATCCCTCTCCCTGCATCGACAGTACATCGCCATGTAAATTCTGGCAAATCTATTTCGCTTATATATTTTGACAGACATAACATTTTTGGATTTAACATATGCTGGACATACTTGTCGGCGGTTTCTATGGTGACGAAGGTAAGGGTAAAATAGCTTCTTATCTGGCGCTCAAAGATAACCCGGCAATTGCAGTGAGGACCGGCGGCACAAATGCAGGCCACACGGTCGTGTTTGATGGAAAGACTTTCAAGCTAAGGACATTGCCAGGTGCTTTTGTTAATAAGAAAACTACTCTAGCTATATCTCCCGGCGCCCTGATAAGACGAGAGATACTGTTCAAGGAAATCGAAGAGACAAATACAAAAAATCGGGTTATAATAGATCCGCACACTGCTGTCATAACCGATCAAGAAGCGAAAGAAGAGGAAAATGACCAATTTTTAAGCGGTCAAGTTGGAAGTACAAAACAGGGGGTAGGCGCGGCCGAAGCGAAAAGAGCTTTGAGAAAATTAAAACTCGCGGAATCTTACCCTGAGCTTTCTAAATATTTAGCCAATGTGCCAGAGATGGTCGTAGACGCTTTGGAGAAAGGCAAAAAGGTAATAGCAGAAGGCACTCAGGGACACATGATAAGTCTCTATCACGGTACATATCCTTACGTCACAAGCAGAAATACGACTTCTTCAGGAGTACTAAGCGAAGTCGGTGTAGGTCCAAGGTATGTTGAAAATGTTATCGTTATATTCAAATCTTTTATAACCAGAGTCGGTGCTGGACCATTGGAAGGCGAAGTCGAAGAAAGTTCTGTAAAAAAAGAGTTTGAAGAGCGCGGCACCGTGACCGGAAGGAAGAGGCGGGTGGCCCCTTTTGATAAAGAATTAGCTAGGAAGGTTGTAAGAATAAATTCAGCAAATCAAATCGCCATAACAAAACTGGATGCGATGTTCAAAGATGCTTACAAGAAAAGGAAGTATGAAAATCTGTCATCGGAAGCGAAAAAATGGCTGAAGAGTGTAGAAGATGAGGCCGGGGTTCCAATAACTCTTGTAGGAACAGGCGAAGATGCTATGGATATAATCGACCTAAGGAAGTAACTTTTCGGGAATCGGTCAAGCTTATTT
>JASHWD010000093.1 GCA_030044235.1 Candidatus Parvarchaeota archaeon
AGCCCAGAATTTACAAGTTTTATTGCCTCTTCCTTGATTCCAACAGGATACTGCGTATATCTGAACATACCAATAGTCCGCAGAAGGATTATAAGCCGCTTTCTATCTTTGGCATAATTTATAAAATAAAATCTTGCGATTTGCAGAAGACAATTAGTGCAGAATTAAACTGATAAGTTATTGATTTGGGTTTTTAGGCTTGTTTAGCATCTTTTTACTTTCGGAACAACTGCTTCCCAGTACATCCGAAAGTGCCAACCAAGGCATTTCTTTGTACTGTAGTCTTCCTTATTTTCACCTCAGATTCAACGAAGCTCTCCAATAAGGTTAAGAAAACCGCTAAATTTAAAGTCTTTAATTTTAGGAGGTTACTGCATTTATAAATAAATAAATTATAAAAGAAATATATGGCATCTTCGGCTAAAAATAATAAAATTAATTTTCTAATATTAATGGTCTTAGCAGCCTTTATTGTTATTATAGTGATCCTGCTTTTAACCGGAACAATAAAATTTTCTCGGAACACTATATCATCAAAAACAAACGTAAGTTCAGTGACCACAAATAGTTCATCGAACTCGAGTTCTTCTAAGTCTAATAGCTCCAATTATTCTAATAGTTCATCTGTTACAAAAGAAAAGGCCGTCATCGCTAACATATCAGTTGGTGGCGAGCCGGAAGGCATAGTCGCTACTCCAAATGGAGAATACATTTATGTTGCTGAGCCAGGAATAGATACCGTGTCGGTCATAAGCACCGATACAAATACTGTAATAGCTAACGTAACTTCTTTGAGCGAGGCATCAAGCGTTGCGATAGCTCAAAACGGAAAATATGCTTATGTTGCAGGCGAAGATTCGATTTATGATATTGATACAGCAACCAATACAGTAACATCCAATTTAGTTTTGGCTGGTTATATTGGGGACATTGCTCTTGTGCCGAATTCTACGTATCTATATGCTACTAATCAAGTTAATGATATAGTTATGGTTATAGATACCGAAACTAATAAGGTAATAGCCAATATATCAGTCGGGAGAGGACCGAACCGCATCGCAATTACACCAAATGGAAAGCTTGCCTATGTGGGTGATGAAGGTAGCAATCAGATTTCCGTGATTAACACTTCAATTAATAAAGTAATCTTTACCATGTATGCTCAAGGAGTTCCAGAAGGCATTTCAATCACGCCAAATGGAGAGTATACTTACGTTGCTAACTACGGCGCTAACTCAGTTTCTGTAATCAGAACTGCGACAAATACGATATTAAACGAGATATCCGTTGGAACTGGACCGAACAGCATCGCAATTACACCAGATGGAGAATACGCTTATGTCCTAAATTCTAAGAGTGCGACTATTTCGGTAATAAACATTTCTACTAATACTGTAAATGAAACCCTCTCCGTAGAAAGCGGACCCGACGATGATATAGCGATAACGCCCAACGGCAAATACGCTTATGTTACTAGCGGTAATAGTGGCGATGTAGTCTCGGTAATACCTATATAATAAGAAATTAAATAAAAAGGAACGCAAAATAAACGTATTTATTGGGTATCAAATCTAGTATAGATATGTGCACACTTTGTCAGGATAGTCACGGAAAGCAGATCTATTGCACCTGTCGTGATTGTTCTAACTATGATATGTTTTGCCCCAAGTGCCATCACGAACTTAGCTAGATAAGCTTAAGTAAAATAGAGGCATGATTAGAGGCTCGGACTGCGGTCTAAACACATAAACAGATTATTTTTTCTTCGGTCCTTTGTATAGTCCCTTTAATACACTATAAATCCACTTTCTAGAAAGAATTACTCCTATTATTACAATTATAACGCCTATGTAGACTCCGTAGACGGAAAGCAAATTAGCTATCATCTGCCAGTTATTAGCCAAAACGAAACCGATGTACATAAGCACGCCGGCCCAGATAGTGAAACCAGCAAAGGTGTAGATTATAAATTTCTTTAAATTCATCTTAAATGCGCCGCAAACGATTGAAGTCACTGAACGGACTACCGGAAGTATCTCCGTTATAAACGCAAACCACACGCCATATTTTTTAACCCAAGCCTCAGCTTTCACATAGTTATCCATTTTGAAGCCGAACCTTTTTCCGTACTTTAGAACTACATCTATTCCAAGAAAGTAAGATACAAAGTATCCAAATAAATTACCGGCCAAGTTTCCTGTTACAACATCTGCGAATACAAAAAAAGGATTAAGTACACCCAATGCGACAAGTGCGCCTGCGAAAGGAAGCACGACCTCGCTTGGTATCGGGAGAAGAGTAGTCTCAAAGAACGCCAGTATAAAAAACGCAACGTAGCCATATTGCGACATGAATGCAATTAGCTGATCAAGACCAAAAACCATGATTTATTGTTATTGTCCTAGCGATATAAATTTATGTTAATAAATAAACTTATCTTTTGATAAACTCACGAGGGTCTTTTTCATCGACTTTGAGGCCCAGGCTTACGCAGCTTCCAAGAACTTCATTCACAAGCTTGTCTTCCGTTTTTCCTAAAGAATATTTTGAGTGGTCCATGGCAATTTTCTTGATGTCTGCAAAAGAAACCGATGCGGAAGCCTTTCTATCCCCAAAGCCTTTTTCCACTTTTGCGGCTTTTATCAAAAGCTGCGCTACAGAAGGCATAAGGACATTTAGCTTGTACTCTTTGGTAGCCTTGTCCACTTCAATTTCGACTGGAACTTTCATTCCCTCGAAGTTTTTAGTCTGGTCATTTATTTTCTTGATTACTTCAGGCGCTTTAAGGCCGAGCATCGTTATCTGTGGACCAAGCGGCGGTGCTGGAGTTGCCTTACCCCCATCGACTACGACTCTTACTGTTGTTTTCATTTAGATTCACTCTCGCTCTTTATTGTGGAAACATCGGATATTTTTATGTTTACGTTTATTGGAACGGCGGACTCTAGAAACATAACTGTTATCTCCCCGCGGTCTTTATTTACGCCTTTGACCGTTGCAGTCTCACCTTTAAATGGACCAGAAAGTACTTTGACTGTATCACCTATGTTTATGTCTATGTTCTGCTTTTTCTTTTCTATCGTCTTCAACGCTTCTACTACGGTAAGTTCTTTTTTTATTATTCCGCGTATGTGCTTTATGTTGTAAATTAACTGCGAAACGCTTTCGTAAGAATCCGCCTCTACAACTATGTAACCTTTTAAAGAATAAGGTTTGATTATCGCGTGAACGCCGGGTACTCTTACAAGCTGTGATTCAAGTCTTTCCATAACCTGAGCTTCTCTTCCCATAGTTACGCGTATTATCAAGAAGTGTGACGCATTCTCGTTGCCTTCACTCGATGCCGTGGTTTCCATGTATTATCTAGAATATGTAATAGATAGGATGCTTCGAGTATAAAAGCTTTTTTTAAAATAAATTACATAGCTATAGCTGCAATAAATCGTGCAAAAACCAATTTAAACGTTCGATGTTAACTAATGATATCTCAATTTAGTGGGATCGTAGCTCAACACGGTAGAGCTCCCGGCTTTTAACCGGTAGGTTGCGGGTTCAAATCCCGTCGGTCCCAATCCCAGTAGTTCGCCATGTAAAAAGTGGCAAATCTGCTCTGCAGAATGCCACTGGTGGACCACCAGTTGCGTTTTGTGAAAAAGGTACCTATTAGAACGCCTTCTAGAAAATACGTATTTTGGCAAATCACCGAAACCTGTTTTTAACCATTCTGCCAACAAATGGTATGAATAGGAAGTATCCCACAGAGCTAAAGGAAACGGCGATAAAACTTGCAGAAAGCGGCAAAACCAAGAGGGAAATAGCCAGCATCCTGGGAATCTCGTATTACACAATCCATAAAATGGTCTATGGACATTGTGTTTCCAGAAGGCATACGCAGGAACAGAGGGAAAAAGCCAGGGCGCTTATAGAAAAGGGCGTACGCAGGTATAAAAGTAAACTTTCGTTTGGAACATGCGGACGAAAATAGACTTGCGCCCGCAACGTTTTTAAATAATGCTACGTAAGATGTTACTTATTATAAGGCGATATGTTCAAGGATATCACAAAACGAATGAAAGCCAGGATGGACTATCTAGAGAGCATCGATAAAAGAGACAGGACGGACGGTACGCAAAAGGAGTTTAGGCTAAGACAGATACCGCCAGAAACTGGGAGGTTTTTGGCATTGCTGGCGTCCAGCTGCCCCAGTGGGGATTACGTGGAGATAGGCACGAGCGCAGGTTATTCTACAATGTGGCTATCGCTGGCCGCAAAAGAAAAGCGCGCTAAGATCAAAACCTATGAAATTTCCGCCTATAAGATCAAGCTTGCTAAGGAGACGTTCGACCTCTCGGGGATAAATGATTACGTGGACTTGATAGAAGGCGATGCGATAAAGAACATCTCCAGTTTGGGCGAGATAGCGTTCTGCTTTATAGACTGCGAAAAAGAAATGTACGGAAAGTGCTGGGACATCCTCTCCGCCAAAATGGTGCCGGGTGGATTGATAGTAGCAGACAATGCATTAAGCCACTACGATGTGGTCAAGCCAATGATTGAAAAGGCGGCGAATGATGACAAATTCGACTGTCTGCTGGTCCCGATAGGGAAGGGAGAACTTGTCTGCAGAAGGAAATCCGTATAAAAATGATACTCGAAACAAAACCAAAGAAAAGGCGGGATGGGCGCGTTTAAGTGAGGCGACGCCCGCCAAGAAGTGTCATCCAACCAGCAATGCTATGCGTCAATCTACTGAGTCTCAGTAGTTCGCCATGTAAAAATGGCAAATCTGCTCTGCAGAATGCCACCGGTGGACCACCGGTTGCGTTTTGTGAAAAATGGCACCCCTAAAAACCAGTCGCGGAAAAGGGGCATTTTGGCAAGTCACTGGAAAGCATTTTAATAATGACTTTTAAGAAACGATATAAAAGACAGTTACGAATCTGCAAAAGTTAAATACTTAATATAATCATAAATAACATATGAAAGAAAAGGCGATTTCCTTACAGTATTCTACTGTAGATGACATACTTATCGTAGAAAAAACGATAAGAGAAAGTAAAGATGACCTATCTAAATTAGAACTATTAAATGCGCTGCCAATAAAGATGAACGCACGACTTTTTAATATCATCATAGCGTACCTTAAGAATTCTGGAAAAATAATAATTGAGCGAGGAAAAATAGTTTGGACTTGGGACCCGGAAGGCATAAAACACATAAAAAATGCGGGTTTACTAATAAAATGACATTGGAAAAAGTATTAGTCGGGTTTATCGATGAGAAGGTAGCCAGAGACTTTTACAAATTAAGCAAAGACAACCAACCAGTTCATAAAAA
>JASHWD010000094.1 GCA_030044235.1 Candidatus Parvarchaeota archaeon
ACGGCAAGGCCGCACATGGGTCTAAACCATGGCTAGGTAAGAATGCAATAAACGACGCAGCGGCGTTTTTGATAGAATTGGATGCGCTTTCAAAGAAATTAGAGAAGAAAAAAGACCCTCTTTTAGGTTATAGCACAATAAACGTAGGCAAGATTACCGGCGGGACAAAAGTGAATATTGTTGCGGATAGATGTGAAATCTCTACCGACAATAGACTTATACCAGCCGTCGAACCGAAATGGCTTATTGGAGAGTATAAAAAAATAATAAACAAACTTAAACTAAACGGGACTCTCGAGATCGGCGATGCTCCGGTTACAAAGGCATTCTCTATAGGAAAAAATTCTCCGTTAGTAAAACTTCTTAAAAAACTAATAAAAACCGAAGCGGTTGGAGCAACAGGGTATACGGAGGCTGAGCTGTATGGAAGAGCGCTAGGAATAGACTTCGTTTCATTTGGACCAGGAGCCTCTAGCCAGGCGCATGTTACTGATGAATTTGTAGAAATCAAAAAGTTGAACCAAGCAACGGATTTCTTTAAAGCATTGATAACTTATTGGTGCTTATAGACTTAAATAATACAAACTAAACAAATTAAAAATGGAAAATTTTACATTTGAAAATCGTATACCGGGAGAATATTTTGTTACCTCTGGTGCAGGAGAGAGCGACATAACCGTTCATGCTGGGTCTTTTGATATGGCTTTGATGGAAGCCGGGATACACAATCTTAATATAATAATGTACTCTTCGATACTTCCGCCAACTGCGCGCGAGATAAAAAGAAAGGAACTAGAATTTGGCTCCGTGGCAGAAACTATAATGGCAGTAGCAAATGGTGAAAAGGGCAAAACCGTAACGGCAGGTATAATATATGGTTGGGTTTATAAGAAGGGAATAAAAAGCGGTGGTTTAGTAGCAGAATATCACGATAACGGTTCTGAGCAGGACGCAGAAAAGACACTAAGAGCCAGCTTAAATGGAATGTTTAATGCCCGTTTCGGTGGTCAAAACTGTGAATTGAAGGACATACATCTAAAGATAAAGAGCTTTGTTCCCAAAAAGAAATTCGGAACATCTATAGTCGCAATCGTTTTTGTTAATCATAAATACAAAAAAATAAATTAAAAAATCTATTGTTAGAAGCCTATTTATACTAGCTTAGCTCTATTAAAATATAGTTTATTAAATGCGAGGTAAATAAGAAAAATATAATGACAGAAGTCTGCTCGGTTTGTGGATTGCCAAAAGATCTTTGTATCTGCGGCACAATTTCTCAGGAAAATCAGAAAATTAGGATATATACAAAACGCGTTTCTTTTAAGAAAGTAGTTACTATGATAAGCGGATTGGATCCAAAGGTAGCAGACTTAAAAACGATAACAAAACAACTTAAAAATAAATTGGCTTGCGGCGGCACATACAAAGATGATGCTATAGAATTGCAAGGCGATCATGTCGATAAAGTTAAAAAACTTCTTATAGAATTAGGATTCCAAGAATCTTCTTTTGTGCAATAAAATTTTTCTTTAAATAAAGTATTTGAATAGAATTATAAACAATAACTTACCTCCATAGCTATGCAGGAAGAAGAGCTAAGCAAATTTTTCTCTAATGGAATACTTGTAGACGCGGCGATACAAAGCGCTAAGATTGAGGACATAGACTTAGCAATAAAAACTCTGAAAGAAAAAAACATAACCTTCTTAGACCAGAGGACTTTACATGATTTGTATCCAAAAAACAAAGCTAGTTCAGAATGCTCCGTAGAAATAATAAAAAACTATGAAGGCGGAACTTCTGCCTCCAAACCGGCAGATTGGACCGCATATTTTAACGATAGATTTACTCGGATTAAGAATATACTTGTAAATAAGGATAGCAGTGGATTGATGTCGATTTCACAAGTAAAAAATATGCCGTCAGGATCTGATGTAAAATTAATTGCAATGATATCAAGCGTTTCTATCAGTCCAATTAAAAAATTTATGATATTAGACATAGAAGATAATGTTTCGTCTTATAGAGCGATTTCATCTACAATAAATCAGGATTTGATGCAAGATCAAATAGTAATAATAAAAGGAAAGAAGTCTAAGGATGCAATATTTATTAATGACATAAACTTTCCGGATATACAAGTAAAAGACGGTAAACCTCTGGAAATAGAGGACTCTTATACGCTATTCTTGTCCGATGTTCACGTAGGTTCTAAGCTTTTTGCTAGAGAGCCATTAGAAAAATTCATAAAATGGATAAATGGCGAAATAGAAGAATATTCCGACGTAGCTAAACTTACTAAATTTATAGTTATAACCGGGGACCTAGTCGATGGCATAGGAGTCTACCCGGATCAGGAAAAAGAACTTAATATAACGGACTTAAAAGAGCAGTACAATGAACTGTACTCTATTTTGAATAGAATACCAAAACACATAAAGATACTAATCTCACAAGGCAATCACGACGCAACACACATAGCTGAACCACAGCCACGACTTGACGCGTTTTTTGGTGGCGACCTTTACAAACTAGACAACGCAGTTTTCTTATCGAACCCTTATCAAGCGAATTTAGTAGTTAATGGACATAAGACAAATTTACTGGGATATCATGGATTTAGTCTAACATATTACGTAAACACTATAAGCAAATATAATAAGATGACTACGGAGGATGTAGCTGCAATAATGAAATTACAGTTAAAATCCAGACACCTTGCGCCAACGCACGGCTCTACTCAGGTTATCCCTTTAACTCAGGATTATCTCGTCATAGACGAAACTCCCGATATATACGCGGCAGGCCATATACATAAAACATTAGTTTCAAAATACAAAGAAACAATATTGATAAATGCATCCTGTTGGCAGCACCAGACTTCATATCAGAAAAAATATGGGATAGACCCAGAGGTAGCAAAAGTTCCCGTAGTGAACCTGAAAACAAAAGAGTACCAGATACTGGACTTTCTTGGAGACAAAGTACAAATTTACAAGAAAGGTATTAAAGCATAAGGATATTTCTTATTTAATGTCAGGAAAACTTCTAGTTCTTGAGGGTACAGACGGTTCAGGCAAGGCCACTCAAGTTAAAATTTTAAAGGAGCACCTCGAGAGCAAAGGATTCAAAGTTTTAGCGCTTTCATACCCGGATTACACATATATCTACGGAAAAATAATCGATGATTTTCTTCATTTTAGAATAAACTTGAATGTCGAAGAACAATTCTTTATTTATCTTGTAGATATGTTAAAAGATAAAGAAAAAGTTACAAAGGCCCTAGCCGCTGGAGATTTCGTAATAATGGATAGGTATATGTTTTCAACTTTGTCTTACCAATGCTCCAATGGATTCGAATATAATCGAGCAAAGTCTTTCATAAAATTAATGGAATTAACTCAACCGTCTATTGTATTTTATGTAGACGTACCAATTGAAATTTCTATGCAAAGAAAACAGAAACAGAAAAGTCTTATAGGTGATGTCGATAAATTCGAAAAAGATAGAAAGCTTCTAGAAAATGTAAAGGACTACTATGAGAAATTAATAAACGAAAAATTCTTCGCCCAGAATTGGATAAGAATAGACGGTTCTAAGGACCAAGAGATGGTTGCTCATCAGATATTATCAGAGCTTAATAAAATAGAAGGTAACCGAATATGAAAGGAAAATTTATAGTTTTGGAGGGTTTAGACGGGGCCGGTCTTTCTACGCAAGCAGCGCTTCTGGCTCACCATCTTAAAGACTCCGGTTTTCCCGTTCTTTTAACCAAGGAGCCTACAAATGGATTAATAGGGGGCTTATCAAAAGCTGCACTAAGAGGAGAATTTTCTACATCGCCAAAGTCACTTCAATTGCTTTTTTGTGCAGATCGCGCCCATCATTTAGAAAAAGATATAGAACCGGCTCTTGCTAGAGGTAAGATGGTCGTATGTGATAGATACTTATTTTCAACTTTGGCTTATGGGTATGCTTCAAAAGTAAATTATAAATGGCTTAGATACATAAATTTGAGTTTTAGACTTCCGGATATAGGCATATTCATAGATGTAAATTCTAGCACCTCTATTGTAAGGATATCAGATCAAGAAGAAAGCTTAGAATTATTTGAAGAAAAAGAGAAGCTTAACCAGGTAAGACAAGCATACTTGCACATTTCAAAAGAATTTCATCTAAAGAAAGTAGATGGAAATAGAGACATAGACACCGTAAGTTCAAATATAAATAAGATTATCGAAAAGGCAATTTAAAGCAAATGACATGAAAGCGTATAATTGCAAATCAAAAGGACAGGTTTCTTTGGAGTATCTTATAATTATAGGCATAGGACTTTTAATTCTTTCAGGTTTTCTTGCTTATACGTTCTATTATTCTACGGCTTACAATTCTGCGGAGAATGGACAGGCTTTGTCGCTTATGGTTAATAGTATTAGCGGAGCGGTAAATTATATCGGTTCTCAACAGACCGGCTCCACCACAACGTTTACATTCGATTCACCCGGTCTGAACATTTTAGATTCGTATACCTGCAACAATTATCTAATTTTAGCCTCAAATGGCTTTGAAGCTGCGGCTACTTTGAATTTACCGGTTATAGGAGAACTTCCAGTAAACACAGGACAACTTTCAGGTCAAGTAGCACTATTAGATGTAAGTGGACACCAGGTTGCTAAAGTAAGCTTTGATTTGCCTGTATCTTTTATCAACGTTTCTTATTCCTTTAATTCTTCTAATTTTTTGTTATATAATCTCAATTTTTTGTCACAAACAGGATTGGATGTTAACAACATAAACTTCAACATAAGTGTTTATACCCTAGACAACGTTTTGATTGCCTCTCAAAATGAGACAGCAGTCACAGGAAATTTTAGTAGCGCAATAAATTTAACAAGAACATATCCAGAAGTCAAAATAATTGTTACCGTCCCTTCTTTAAGCATAGCAAGTTCGGAATGTTTTATTCCTGGCAAACAACTTCAAATAACACTACTAAATCCGGAATCAATTGGTACATCGATCCCTTTTCAACAAATGCTGCAAATTAATTCTTCGAGTTATGCTCAATACGAAGCGCAAAATCTACAAGATATTCAATTTTCTTATCTGAATAGCACAATAATCCCATCTTGGTTAGAAAGCGGGGATCTGGCCACTTTTAATGGTGAGAGTTCTTTTGCAAACATGGGTCAATCTCTATTATTAAAGCCTGCAAATTCTGTAACATTTAGTTCGTGGATAGATCCAAAAAATTTGCCTCTGAGTGGAAACATATCCTACCTTTTTAGCGATTCTTTTGAGAACGGCTCTCGCGGCATAATAGGTTATCTTAATGGTAGCACTTTGTGTTTAACCATAGCCTTTAACTCTTCAGCAAAGGAAAATGCTTGTGCAAACAATATTAACATAACTACGTATAATTGGACAAACTACGTCTGGACATACTCCGCAGCTACCGGAAACTTAATACTTTACATTGATGGCAATGAATTAAACACAACTACGTCTAGGGACGGCGAATTAATACGTTACCCATCAAATTCTAATTTATTGCTAGGGGCTATGAATACAAGTTCGGATAATACCCTATTCAATGGTACTATGTCAAACGTTCAGATGTACTCAACTTTATTTTCACGAGAGCAGGTCCTTCAGCTTTATGAGGAAGGATTGGCCGGCACACCAATCGCAGGCACAGACGTTCTTGGATGGTGGTCTCTAGCCGGAAATCTTAATGATCTTAGTGGAAACGGTGATGGCGGAATCAATAACAATATATTATTTTTAGGTATAGGCTCAGCAAGTTCTGATACAGTGTATTGGTTAAAATTGGATGATGGAATAAAAGCGAACTCTGAACTAATTATTGATATGAATATATACCCCGCCTCTTATAACATGCTTAATAATAGAACAACTGGCGAAGCGCCGCAAATATCAGAAAAATATGGATCATATGATGATGGAGCGGATGTATTTGACGGTTATTGGAACTTTTTAGGATCATCAGTGTCGTCATCCCTTTCTCAGATAAATCCACCTGGCAGTAGCATAACAGTTGGAAATAACGAAATACAGATAAATACTACAACTGCGGACTATGCAGGATTAATATCAAACGCCACGTTCCCAACGCCATTCATATTAGAAGCAGACGTTTTAAAGTTGAGCGGTGCAGCTGCAGGCATCTCTCAACAAACCATTAGTAACCCATATGGTACTAACTTTGATGGCTATGTCTTTAGTAAATATTATTATCCTTTATCCGGTGGCACATTAGAAGGCGGATTAACCGGTGTGCTCACTTCTACTTCTTTTAATTTTACAACAGGCTTAATGGGTCTTGCACTTATTAATGCGTCTTCAGAATTGATTTATAGAAATGATACGATTACCTCCTTTAGAAATGAGATAAGTCCCACTTTCTTATCGTCAGAATATATAGGATTTGGAATATATTCCAGTAGTCCAAGCACTTCTCTTACACTTAGATGGGTACGCGTGGTTTCTTATCCACCTAATGGCATAATGCCGTTAGCGATAATCGGCAATCTCGTTTAATAAGTTCAAAGTTAATTATACACTTATGGACAATAAAAAAGTCAAAATA
>JASHWD010000095.1 GCA_030044235.1 Candidatus Parvarchaeota archaeon
TTTTTATAATTTTCGTTTATCATTTTATTGATATATTTGGAAGAATTATCTTCAATCTTAAAAGACTTTATACACTGCTCCATGTATTTTGAATAGCCTTCTTTATCTTTCCACACTTTTGGGTTATCTTTGAAGGCAGTCGGGCTTCCAAGTTCTTTGTTAGTAAGGGGGCTTGAATGGTTTTCTTTTTTCGGCCAATACGCTTGTAAAAGTGCTGTACCTTCGTGCGAGTCTTTAGATTCCCGATGTCCTTCGTATTTTGAGTCTTGCATAGACAGATAATAGACCCAATTTAGTATATAAATATTTCTATTTTAAAGTAGTGAATAAAGCCGCTTATTTTATAGTTTATACCCGGATAATTATTAATAATAGCCTTACTATAATCTTAAATGGCGCAGGAGCCAGAAACGCCGAATTATGACTATAGTTATAGCTATAAAAGAAATGCGCCAAAACCAAGCACTTTAGAGAAAATATTACAAGAAGCATTAAAAGAGAAAAGCAGATCTAAATTAGCAGACCAGATGCTTGATGCGACCCAGCTTTATTTTGATAGCCTTATCTATTCAAAGAAAACTTCCGATGCAGTAAAGTCAACGGAAAAGCGCGCTTTAGAAACTCTATTATCAATAAACGAGAAGCTGGTATCTACCGATCTGAATGAAACGCATACAGACCTAAGGAACATAAAACAAGAGATAAAAGACATCTACGATGAGCTCAAAAATAGAAAGATTACGGAAATACCAAGCGGAAGATATTTAGACGAGACTCTAGTAGAACAAAAACCGACATTCATGAAGGCCTTTTACAAACTAGCTGAGGAAACATTGAAAGGCGTGAAAATTGACACAATAGTATACATAGCTTCTGGGGGGCTAGAAGCAAGTTTGCTCGTAAAGAAGGTAAAACCAAATGCAGAACTAGTACCCATCAGGTACTCTCACTACAAGCGGGGGGATGAATATCCGATAACGCCACGTTACATTTCAAAATCGGATTTTGATACTAAAATCCGCGGTAAAAATGTAATAGTAATAGACGATGACATAGACTCTGCTGAGTCTATGGTAAAAGTCTTGAAAAAGGTGTTGAAATTCAATCCCGCCAAACTTTACTGCGGTGCGCCGCTAGGAAAAGAGCCGGAGGATTACGATGGTCACCCCGAATTTAAAAAATACGTAAAAACAATAATTTCTATCCGCATAGAAGAAAAAGATTCTGGTTCTAATAGTGAAGACAGAGGGCCGTCGTTTTACATCGCAAAAGAGAAGTAGATTAAAGATTCCGAAAAACCTTATAGAGCAAGCCATTTGAAGCGGCGTTTATTAATAGTATTTTAATATTATTTATAAGTAGTAGTAAAGTATTAATAGTGGATGTTTTCTGGATACTAAAGTGAATATTGAGGATAGATGGTAACCCCTTACTGGAATGCAAGAGTATACAAAAGCACCGACCTAATTAGAAGGAAGTTGTATCAAGTGGCCCCTACCGAAGTAAGAAAAAATAAATATTTTCCGGATATTTCTAATTCTGAACTTTTTGATAAGGCTTATCTGCCAGCTTCGGTTTTAGACTTAGCCGGCGTCGAAATACCCCACAATAGTTTGAACGGAAGAATAAGCGGCGGCAGAGCGACCACATTAGATGAGGTTTTTAGGATTGGTGATCAAGAGTTTAAAGTTAATATCAAAGGGAGTTCAAGTAGGGCAGAAGTCAGATCTGAGCATCTTTATAACGTAAGAGATGGAAACGACATCGCAGAAATAAATCCGGACTATCGTAGTCGTCTTAAACAAGTTTCAAGAAAAAGCAAAACCAGAATCAACGGAAGATACATAGATTTTATTGCCGACGATGCAGTAACCGAGAGGCCATATGGCGGTCAAAATTTTGAATGGGGCGTTGATGCTCTTCATTTAAGCACGAGCATAAGACCAAGAAATCTCAATATGCTTATCTGTCCGACTATAAGCGTACCACATCTAAAGAAATCTTTTATGCCAAGTCTTTTTCGCCAAAATAATCACGAACAATACATGGGGATGCTGGGGCAGGAAATCAGGCTCTTGCCCTCTAATGTCAGATTAATGGATGACCTCGGGATAGTTAAGCTAACTCCTAAGCTGTTCGAGCATTTAAATGGCAAAGAGAGAAGAGATTTCAAGTATAATTTGATAACCTCGCTTCTGCAGGCAGCGACCGTTTCTGCAAGGACTTGTAGAAAAGTTAGCGGTGATAAATATACCGCAGTAGTGCTTGACATGTCAGCTGTAGATAGAGACTGTGCAATAGCAGCCGATGGGAAGGCATACTACACGGATTTGGAAAGCATCGAAACTAAAACCGATTTTGCTCGTCAGTTTGAATTAGAGACAAAGAACATGGTTGACAACGCAATCGAAGGGCTCGCTCCGGCTCTCGGTTATGAAACGGAAGTCGATTTTGTTAAGGCAGAAATAGATACTATACATGGCGCAATACCGAAATCCGTAAAAATTGATCCGGTAAAGGACATAGACTCTGATAATCCAGGAACGGGATATGTCGTCGTAGACGTGAACCTTTAACGACAAAAGGTATTTATACCAAATATTGTCTTATATATTATAGATTTGATGGCTAGTAGGTCATCGATAATAACAGTTTAAATATCACTTTATAATCAGCAGTCAGGCTTTATTGAAGGCCGTTTAATTTGATATTGGAGGTAAAAATATGGCAAAAATAGGACCAGCTTCGTTTAAGTATGTATTGCGTGCAAGATTCACCGCAGACAGTCTAATAGACAAGCCGGATGTAATAGGGGCAGTTTTCGGTCAGACCGAAGGACTTTTGGGTGAAGAATTAGACCTAAGAGAAGCCCAGAAAAATGGAAAGATAGGCAGAATAAACGTAGAAAGTAATTCTTCCAACGGAAAGACGTCTGGAGAGATAACTATACCTACTTCTCTTGATATAGCAGAAACAGCGCTAATCGGCGCAGCTATAGAGACCATAGACAGGATAGGTCCTTCTAAGGCTAGTGTAACAGTAGATAAGATAGAGGATGTCAGGGTATCGAAGCGTGAGTACATAATGAAAAAAGCGCAACAGTTGCTTAATGATGCGCTTAAAGTAACCGCCGTAGACACTACAGAACTTTTGCAAAAGCTTTACGAAGACGTCAGGCAGAAGGAGTTCGTAGAATATGGCCCTGAAAAATTACCAGCGGGACCAGAAGTAAACGACTCTGAAGAAGTTATCGTCGTAGAAGGAAGAGCAGATGTAATGAACATGTTAAAGCATGGTTTTACAAATGTGATAGGAATGAACGGCACAAACATACCAAAGACAGTCCTAGACCTTAGCCGCAAGAAAACTATAACTCTATTTGTAGATGGTGACAGAGGGGGAGAAATGATAATAAGTGCATTTTCTCAGATGGGGCACGTTGATTTCATCGCTAAAGCTCCCAGCGGGATGGAAGTAGAAGAACTCGCTAAGAAAGAGATAAACCAGGCACTGCGTGTAAAGGTGCCTTTTGAGGAGTATGATACAAGCAGCGCTGGCAAGTCTAAAGAACCATTACCAGAACGAAGATCAGCTCCTGTGCAAAGACAGCCTGTAGAGGTGCCAGCCGAGTTAAAAGAAAAAGTCCCAAGTCTTATAAATGAAATTATAGGAACCAGAGGGGCGTTTTTGGTGAATGAGAAATTCGAAATAATGGGCAAGATACCATACAAAGAAGTTGAGGCTGCCATATTGAATATAGAAAACGTATTCATGCTAGTCCTCGATGGATCAATAACTGAGGAGATAGCGAAATCTGCAGAGCAAAGCGAAGTGAAATATGTTATTGGAAGCAGGGTCTCCGGGAACAGCCAGGCCGTGAAACTTTTGTCTTACGACGATGTCGGATATAGATACAAATAATTGTTTAATAAAATATGAATGTCAGAGTATACACTCATAGAATCGACTGTGACGGAATATGCTCTGCCGCTATTCTTAAAAGATATATAGAGAAAGAGCACCTTGAAGGCAAAATAGATTTTATAAACTATGATCCAATAGGAGAATTAGCACAAATCTTCGAGGAAATAGGAGATCTCGACGGAGATTCTAACGTTATAATAGCAGACTTCGGCTACAATAATTATGTAGAATCTTTAGCAGAAGCAGCTTTCAAAAAATTGAAAAGCAAAGGCGGCAACATAGTCTGGCTAGATCACCACAAATGGGAGGAAAGCGGAAAACAGAAACTTTCTAATCTAGCAAAAATAAGACTTTCAAGATCCAATGAATTTTGCGGCGCAGAATTGTCTTACTTAGAATACATGAAGGACGACAAAACATCAGAAGCGCTTGCTAAACTTGGAAGAGACGCTGATCTGGATATGTGGAAAACAAACCCGCCAAGTGCAACATACGCTTTGACTCTGCCAGTAGGGAACCTAATAACGTATTATAATTACTTGGGCGGGAAGGACAGAGGAAAAAGACGTAGACTATTATTAGGTTTAGTTGACAAACTTTCAAGCGCGTCGCTTCAGCAGATACTTAATAAGGATTTTAAACAGCCTCTTTGGGACAAGGACCTAGAGAATGATTGGAAAAAATACAGGGAATTAGAAGTATCAAAGCTTGAGGAATGTCTTTCAACTGCAGAAACTTTTAAGTCCGGTTCTTATAGTTGTTCTATCGGGTTCGCAGACGAAATAATCTCTTCTACTCTGGCCGGTATTTCCCTCTTAAATAAAGATAAGACGCAAATAGCTTTTGTCTTTTATCAGGACGGTAGACTTTCTGTAAGAAGAGACGATTCCAAACCCGAAATAAAATGTAATGATATCGCAAAATTATTCAATGGCGGCGGCCACGAGTACGCAGCCGGCGGGAACCTGGGTATGGAGATACAGACCCCAGAGGATATTTCTAAAGCAAAAGAATTAATAAAGAGCAGGTTCTCGAGCCAATATAAATAATTCAAAAGATTTTTATAGCTTCATTCTATAGTTATTGAATGCCATATGTAGCAAAGGAGGACAGACTCGCATTAGATAAATCAGTAGCCGAAGCTGCCGATAGCATCTGTAAAAATCTTATTGATACAAAAGGAAGCGCAGAACTCTCTCAATTCTATCGTCACGCATTTATGGAGATAGCAGACGCGATACTCGCTTTAGAAACAAAAAAGCCAGTTACTAACGACACTTCATCAAAAAGATTGGCCCATGAAATTGTTAAAGTCGCTAATAAATACGGATACAAAGGAGACTTTGATGGAGAACTTAACTATTCAATAACAAGACTTATACAGGTAGTTCCACAAAACATGGTGGACAGAGGGATCTGGAAAGAGGCATTTAGATACTGGATATACGCACAAACTGCCGGCGCCCTTACTAGAATCCCGCTCGAGATACATGATAAATATAGGAATAATGATAGCTGGATAATAGATGGGCTTATAGGAGTCTTTAATGACATAAAAGACGAATACAAGAGACGCGTTAACACAGCATACGAAGCAGTGCAGATTGACAAGACCGGCGATTGCTATGATACGCCATATCACACTGATCTGGTAAAAACTAAAGATGGTTATCAAGAAATAATGAAAGACCACAGGAAGAAGTAATGGAACGTTATCAATGCGGCCGGGATTATACAATGCCCGTAGAAGAATACGAGCGAGTTGAGAAAGAACTAGACACATATTTTATGAATCCAGAAAATGACATTCAGATTATAAATGTGTCTAAAGGTGCAAGAATCAGATTAAGATTTAGAACAATAGAGAATCCTGCCCAGCTCTCTGAACTTGAGGATATACTCAGAAATCAGATCAAAGTAAAAGGATTAGGAGTTGCCCCGGTTTTTGGCTTCGACCCACGAAGGGGTTTAATGTAGTAAGTCAACCAATTTTTTAGCTTTCTACCTGGCATCAAAATAATTAAAGACTATAAAGATAAGTAAGCCATTTATTTAAAATAAAGCTTTAACGCTGCTTAATTATTTTGTAATGTAACTGGAGACAACCTTGACCAAACTTTTTAATTCCAATTAACTTTAACTTAGATTCGAAGTCAAAGTCATCAAAAAGTTTTATCCCTCTTCCGAGAATGAACGGTATAACATCTAAGTATAATTCATCAACTAAATTATTTTTAATAAAAATAGAATTTATCTTCGAACCGCCCGCAACAAATACCTGCTTAAAACCTTTTCTTTCAAGCAAATTCAAAACGCCTTTTGGAGAACCAGATGTGAATAATACATCATTTGGCCACGCGTTTTTTATTTTTCTGCTCGTCATTACTACATTTAGT
>JASHWD010000096.1 GCA_030044235.1 Candidatus Parvarchaeota archaeon
AAACGTCAGCGTCATAAACTCAGCTAACGAGGTTATTGAAAATATTTCTGTTGGTACGATAACCGCCTTTTTGGCTTATGACCCACTAAATGCGGACATGTATGTTACCGACCCATCCAGTAGTCAGGTAAGTGTGCTCGCGTCAGCAGCTGTGTATTTCCCATATCCAGCTTCTGGCACGGTCTCCGCTGGAACGAGTGTCTTGATAAATTACACGCTGGCTCAGCAGCAGACGACGTTCACCGAAACCGGCCTGCCGTCCGGAGCCGAATGGAATGTTACCTATGATGGCGTCACAAATAGCACTAGTGGAACAGAAATTACATTTACGGGCGTAAATGGTACACAATCTTTCTACGTCCTAAACCAGACTTATATAAATGTCTTAGGCTATCCTTACGCGATAGCATTCGATGCAGCTGACAACGACACGTACACTTTAGATCCTTCTTCTGGTAATGTCTCAGTAATAAACTCTTCAAATGACATTATAAAAAACATAAATTCGAGTCTTTGGTACGTGTTTCCTCCCGCAGCCATAGCATATGATCCCGCAAACAAAGACGTTTACGTTTTCTCAGGAGAAGAGATTGTCTCAGTAATAAACTCCTCGACTAATGAAGTGGAGGGAGAAATAAACTTATCAGACAACGACTGCGCTGACACGGGAGACCCGTTCGTATTGGCCTACGATGCAGCCGATATGGATATGTATGCGGTGGAGTATGGCTGTAATTCTCTATTTATAATAAACTCCTCCAATGACATTTCGGGAGACGTTTCATTTGGTACAGGACAGTCTCCCTCGGCGTTAGGCTTAGGATACGACCCGGCAAATGGAGACATGTACGTGACATGGCAAGCCGATTCAGAATACGGCAATGTATCAGTTTTCAATGCTTCTAATTATATCGTAGCTAACATAACCGTAGGCAATTTCCCCGCAACAGTAGCATATGATCAAGCAAACGGAGACATGTACGTCTCAAATACAGCTAATTTCTCTATCTCAGTAATAAACTCTTCAAATG
Source organism: Candidatus Parvarchaeota archaeon (assembly GCA_030044235.1). GTDB lineage: Archaea > Nanobdellota > Nanobdellia > Parvarchaeales > Parvarchaeaceae > Parvarchaeum. The sequence goes on from JASHWD010000096.1 coordinate 1,032, forward strand.
ATATAATAGAAAACATAGGAACATACGGCCCTCCATTTGGACTTACCTATGACTCTGCGAACGGCGACATGTACGCTTCGGTTCTTGGCACTGGGTTGTACGTAATAAGCCCTTCAAATGCCCTGCTTACAAACATAAGCGCGCCTTATATTGGCTACACTCCAGCATACGATCCAATAAATCAAAACATATATATCCCGAGCGGCGGGGGAGGAGTTTATTCAGTTCCTTCAGTGGTAGTAAGTCCGGAGTACGGCAACCTTGCCGCAGACAGCACCCAAGGCATTACGTTTTATTATCCTTCCTCTACTGCCGCAACTACGACTTTCACAGAATCTGGGCTGCCTGCCGGCTACGATTGGGAGGTCACATACGACTCGATAACTTCATCGGGTGTAACAGGCACAGGCGAAGGCATAACGTTTATCACGAGCAGTGATCAAGAATTTAGTTTCACTGTAAACGACCTGTCAAATTCTTCCAATGGCTACACGACTACTTATATTCCTTCTCCGGCTTCCGGATCTTTAGTAGCAGGATCATCACAGACCATAACATATACAAACCATACGTCAGTGAGCTTTCCAGTACCCGCATCAGTAGCATACGTCACAAACGTCGGAAACGATAGCGTTTCCATAATAACTTCTACCGGACTGGTTGGTAACATAGTCGTAGGGAGCCAGCCATGGGCTTCGGCTTTCTTTGACAATGCCAGTGGATATTATGCATACGTCACCGATTCTGGAGAATGCGTAGGCAACAACTGCAACGGCACAGTATCGGTGATAAACGTGGAAGACAGCGAAGTCATAGGCAACATAACAGTAGGCCCAGGACCAAGAGGTATAGGTACGTTCACTAACAGCACCGGCACGTATGCCTATGTGGCAAATGGCTACAGCACTTATATCTCGGTAATAAACACCGACGACGGTGAAGTTATAGGGAACATTAACCTTACAGATTTCTCTCCTTACCAGATAACAATGTTCAGTAACAGCAGCGGAACCTTCGCCTATGTCGTTGATTATTATGGGTATGGTAACGAAAGCCTCGTCACAATAGACACTAATGATGGAGCAGTAAGCTCGGTAAACACCGGCGGCCAAGTGCGTGGCATAGTAACATTCACAAACAGCAGCGGGGAATTTACCTATGTAGCAGCGGGATATTTGGGCGAGATAGCTGTGCTAAACACGTCTACAGGTGCATTTTTGAGCGATATATCTTTACCAGATGTTCCAAACACTCCGTATATACGAGGAATGACGGTTTTCACTAACGCCAGCGGCACGTTCGTCTATGCTACTGATAACGCCAATGAGGTAATCTGGGTCATAAACACTGCAAATGGCAACGTTGCTTTTAACTCTGAAGATGAGGATGTCTTCTACGCGCTTGAAGACGTCGCTACTATGACCAATTCATCGGGAACTTATGCTTACGTAGTCGATATAGCAGCGAATACGGTATGGGTCATAAACACCGCGAACGATTCCAATCCAACAATGATAAACGATAATTTCAGCGCCGGCTTTGATGCGCCATACCATATCTCCGTTGACACAGACGTACCTCCACAGACTATAGAGGTAAAAAACACGATTTTCGCAGAATCCGGTTTACCAGCAGGATATGCGTGGACTATTAATTATAACGGAGTCAATAGCACGAGTACTGCAACTACAGACACATTTCCAAGTCTTGCAAGTGGTATATTCTCCTACACTGCATATACATTGTCGAATTCGTCTCTTTTAGGCTCACAAAATATAACTACGTTCTATACTCCTTACCCATCGTCCGGAGATCTTACAGTAGGTTCAGCACAGGATATAATCTATGAAAATGCAACATACTATACTACTACATTCACAGAGTCTGGACTGCCTTCAGGAACTAATTGGTCGGTTGCATACAATGGTGTCAATCAACAGTCTAATTCAACAACAGATATCTTCTTCACCGCTTCTGAA
>JASHWD010000097.1 GCA_030044235.1 Candidatus Parvarchaeota archaeon
CCTGATGCTGCAAATACTGCTATTCTTTTTTGTGATGCTTCTGCTAAGATGCTATCCAGACTATTTATCTGAGCGAGACTATAAGAAGACTCAGAAGATCCCCAGCTCAATGATATGGTACTAACTGGAAGGTTGTATATCGTATAATTTATAGCATTGAAAAGCAAGGACTCGTTTGGGGCAACAATAAGATATATGTTTGCGCCGCTCGCAAGAGAGTGCACGACCTCTACATCCAGGGCAGTTTCTGCCGTCCAATTTTTAGATGGCGCGTCTGGCTGCCCGAATGGATAAAAAACAAAAAGATTTGAACCATTAGTTAGCGCAGGAAGATTATAAGCCGAGTCAAATGTATTGATATCAGATATAAGGTTTGGATCGCCCTGTGAAACCACTATCGCTATATTTTCACCTTTCCCGTTTATACCCTGCGAATATAGAGAAGTGAAGCCGTACGCTGTTTGTATCTGCGAAGGCGTAAGGTCGGGGCACGCGCCCCCTTGGAATGGACTATAAACCATATTCAAGTTTACCGCCGCATGAGACGTCCCGAAAGATGCCACGAATAAAATGAAAAATAAAACCAATAGTATTCTCCTCATAAAAAACATAAAGTATCGCTACTTTAAATTATATCGTTTCGCCCGCGTTACCGGTTTACTCGTTTATATGGCTTGGGAAAAGTGCCTAGAAAAAGTTAAATACTATACATTTTAATATAACTGAATGAAATTGCCTACACAGGTAAAAAGATACTGTCCATATTGTAAGATGCATACTTTACAGAAAGTAATCCAAGTGAAGGGCGGCCAGAGGGGTACTCTCACTGCCGGCAGCAGAAGAAAGGGGTGGAATCTAAAGCACGGCTACGGTTCAACGCCATACCCGATGTTTGAGCACGCAAAGCGTCTTGGCATAAAACAATCTAAAAGATACGATTTAAGATATAAATGCACTAAATGCAATAAAATGACTACCCAATCTAGGGGTAATAAGGCAAAGAAAGTTGAGATAAAGTAAATTATGGATGAGATAATATTCAAACAGACCGAAAGCAACTTTGTTAAAGTAAGATGCCAAAAATGTAAGAATGAGCAGGTAATTTTCACTAAACCCGCTTCCACTGTAAAATGCTTGGTATGCGAGGAAGTACTGGCAAAATCTACGGGCGGAAAAGCTAATATTGTCGCAGAAGTAATCGAAAACTATTCTTAAGATATGAAACTAGAGCGGTCTATACTGTCTGGGCTGAAAGAGGCTTTTGGTGTAGAAAGCAAGAGGGTTGCGACTTTGAAGTCGACCTGGAAAAGCAGAATGGAAACCGTGCTTGGAGAAGGTGAGCTAAAAATCAATGGAAAGGTTCTTACAAGAACTGAGAATGGAACCGTATGTGCCTGTTTATATTTCGTCCAACGAGATAAGTCAAGTTGGGTAATATCTTCTCAGTTCTCATCAGATGGGAAGTACCTCTGTGAGACCGGTGGAAACTTAAAAGGTATGGTGATTACAGGTCCACATACCTGTAAAGGTGCATTTGGGGAGTACGATCCGATATCAAATAAACTTAACATTTTTTATGGGGTCCCATTAGGCATGCTTTTCTAATGCGTAAGGACATAATCTTTGTACTTTAAAAGAAGCAATAGTTTAGGTTAGTTAATAATTTCAGCTCTTTGGTATTTAATTATTCGTATCTTCCTTTGATTGGCCTTGTCAGAACAGTAGGGATAACTCTCGGCTTAAATGGATTCTTAGCCATTCTTACGGCTTGCGGCGAAATCCTTTCGATTAATCTCTTTAGATAAGTCAAGTTACCCGTCGGCTCTAGTTTTCCGTTGCCAATATTGAGTGACATTACATTACAATTGTATGGATTTAAAGTCACCGTCTCATTTCGAATATCAAAAAGATAGCCATCGTCCTTCGTATAAAAATGTATGGTACCTGACCAATCCGGTAACAAGTCATATACATTAATATAACCATCTCCCAAAAATTGTGTCATGTATTCCGGAGCCTTTACCCAAAAAAAGTTAGGATCATAGTCTAACTCGCTCAAACATGCTATTTTCGGTGGCTCGGGCACCTCTCCAAGCGCCTTTTCTATATCCAATAGAACTGAATAAAAGTCTGACATGGACTCCGCCTCTGTTAAAAAACCTCCTTTATTTAAAAGTCCGACAAACAAGGGAGGAACATTTATACTAGCATGACGTTCTGAAGTCTGACCAGAAGCGGAAACATCGTAACAGCTTTTGATCGTGTAAGATAGCCTACTTCCTTTGGGAAGATAACTAAAGCTATAACAGGCACTGTAATTATTCTCTCCCCATTTAAGCGTTTTCTCTCTGCCTGTAAATTTTATATCGCCTTCTCCCAATATGGATCCTAGACGAGTTTTCCAAATATTTTTAATTGACTCAACACGCCTCGAACTTAAACCAAGTGCTTCTCTTAAGTTTAATAAACGACCATCTGGAATTGTGTCCATATTCATATTTTAATATGCTCTTCATATTTGTATAATATTTAAGTATTTAAATTAAATGGAGGT
>JASHWD010000098.1 GCA_030044235.1 Candidatus Parvarchaeota archaeon
ATAAAAAACGGCGTAGGGTTTAACACGGTAAGCGACACAGCTGCCATAAAACCAGTCGGCGTACTTGATGTGCCTTACCTGTTATCTTGGGCAGACTTAGACAGAGACCTTTCTGCTTGGCTTGGCAACAAAATGCAAAATGCCGCTTTCGAGAAACTATGCTCGATTAGAGAAAAAGTACTTTCAACAGGTAATGAGGATTTTATAAGAAAGTGGAGGATTTTGCAAACTTCGGATAACTTTTATTACATGTGCACTAAATGGTTCGCTGACGGGGACATACACAAATATTTCAATGCTTACAATTCGCCTTATACCGCTTATATAAATTATATGAATATCCTATCAAATCTTGACAGAGAAATCAAAGCTTCTTGAGCGCGGAATCATACGCGTTTAGATATATCGGCATGAATTTTTCCCAGCCGAAATTCTCTGCAAGTTTTCTTGCAGCTATTTTATATCTTGTTATGTCTTCTTTAGACGTGACCGCGAGTCTTAACATGTCTTCGGATATCTTTGCCACCACGTCCTCTCTTTTTTGACCGGTAAGCTTTTCTACGAATACGCCTTTCAATTCAGTTTTCATGAAGTTTACACAGTACTCCGAGAAGCCAGAATGATCTGTTGTAAATGATACCGACATGTAAGCAGCAGCTTCCAAAGGAGTGTAGCCGAAAGGTTCATATTTTGAAAGAAAGAACCCTGCTGTAGATAATGCGAGAGCTTCGTTATAAGTTATATTTAAAAGTTCGTCCCCGACTGTAAGGAATTTTGGATAGAACACTACCTTTACCCTGTTGTTTATGCTATTCTCCAAACCGTTTTGTTTCAATTTACTTATTATTAAGTCACTGTCTTCTGGATAAGACAACATCAATGGACAGTCTGGTGGATTTGTTGGTTTAGGTCTTCTTAATTGGGAAACCAGTCTTCTCGCGTCGTTCAATATCTTGCTGTAAGCCTTGTCAAGATTAGAGGCGAGTATATTGGGGTCGGAAGAGACGAGCTCATCGAAGTTTTTAAGATCATCGTCAAGAGAGGATTTTATGCTCAAATAAGTAAGATAATTCGCCACAACTTCATTTTTTACTCCGATGGTACCTGTTGGAACTGCGATCAATGCTACGACATAATTATCATCGGCTAACATCTTGTCTAATTTCCCAAGGGCGTCTATGAACAAATCAAAGCCTTTATCATAAAATTCATATCTACCGCCGGTGAAAAACACTGGCGCGTCCTTTCCATCGAAATCATAATATGGAAGAAAATAAGAATTAAGAAAACTATTAAACTTTGTCATCGCCCCAAAGCGCATTCTCTCAAGCTCGTCCTGGTCTGGCATGTTCATTAGGTCTATTCCATTCGGTACAACGAAATCCGCCTTTTTCCCAAGGATTACCTCAGCTTCTCTTTTTACTACATCACTTACTACCGTAAATACAGTTGCATTAGTTGCGCATGCCTTTTCTGTCAAGTGCTTAGCAGCTACACCGTATTTGTATGGCATCGTACTGTCTAACCCAAGATTGCCTTTAATAAGAGTAAAAACGTCTCCGCCGCTGTACGAATAAGCGCGACCAAGAACCGTAGCGTGTATTGTAAAATTAGAAGGTACCGGGACATTTTTTGATTTTAGATAAAGAACTGCGCCGCCGGAGAGCCACTCGTGAGCCTGAACAACCAATTTCATGTTTAGATGCTTGCTCAATGCCTCCAAGAAAGCCCCTGCTGCATACGACCATGCAAGCGGTTCATTGTAATCCTCGGGCGAGTTAAGAGAATCTATACCAAAAAGTTTCCAAAATTCGCCCTTTATCTCGTTAACGTGCATTTGTTCGAACTCTTTTGCGTCTATAAGTATGATGTTTGCATCATTGGCGGAAACCCATTTACCAAAATAAAGTTTTACGCCGTCGAGTTTGAAATCGGTTATTGCATCCCTTATGTATTGTGGCGGCGGAGACTCCATAAACTCAACTGCGGCTTGGCTTGGGTTATAGAAGCCTATGGTTAGATAATTATCCCCAAAGGCATTTTTTACGTAAGCTGATTTTGAGGTTAAAACGGTCCATATGCCGCCAACTTTATTTCCGGCTTCAAAGGAAACTTCTGCTAGAAAGTAGCTCTGGACCATTTAATAAGTAGTAAATCTACATATAAAACTTTAATCAAAAATTTCTAGCAAAAGAATTTATTTGGATAATTAGCATATAGCACTATGGTTGAAAAACTTATAGTAATAGGCTCTGGTCCGGCCGGTTATACTGCCGCCATATATGGTGTAAGAGACGGTCTTAATCCGCTTCTAATACGCGGCTCACTTCCAGGCGGACAACTTATGCTTACTTCGGCCGTTGAGAATTATCCCGGTTTTCCTTCCATACTCGGTCCCGACTTGATGGGAGACTTCTATAAACATGCGATTAGTTTGGGATGTAAGATAATAGACGAAGACGTAGCAGAAGTAGACTTGCATTCCTATCCTTACAAAGTTACAGCGGAAGGTAAAGAGTACGAAACTTATTCGATTATAATAGCATCAGGTGCAAATGCAAAGTGGTTAGGCTTAGAAAATGAAAAAAGACTCATCGGAAAGGGAGTTTCTGGATGTGCCGTGTGCGATGGAGTATTCTTCAAGAATAAAGACGTTCTAGTCGTCGGAGGAGGAGACAGTGCGATGGAAGACGCAAGCTACCTTTCAAGAGTTGCAAAGAGCGTTACTTTGATCCATCGCAGGGATACGTTCAGAGCCAGCAAGATAATGCAGGACAGGGTAATGTCAAATCCTAAAATAAAAATAATCTGGAACAGTGTAGTTGTAGACGTATTAGGAAAAGATCGTGTATCTGGAGTTAAAATAAAAAATCTAGTTACAAAAAAAGAAGAAACGATCCCGGTCCAAGGCTTTTTTCTAGCGATAGGTCATTCTCCCAACACAGCGCTTTTCAAGGGACAATTAGACCTCGATGGACAAGGCTACATCAAGACGCATGAGTTTACGAAGACTAGCAAAGACGGAGTATTCGCAGCCGGCGATGTCCAAGATAAAGTGTACAAGCAGGCGGTTATCGCAGCTGGCTGGGGCTCGATGGCGGCATTAGATGCTAGAAAGTTCTTAGCGGACAAGAAATTAATCTGAAGCGTTCAAAGAAGTTCTAAACTCTTCGGCATAGGTTTCTGGCAGGATCATGTTTACGAATACGCTTTCGCCGAGCTCTATTGCACCCAGCGTTGAAAGGCGTGGATATATCTCTAGGTGCATATGAAAATCTGGTTCGTCTTTTAGTTCGTGTATAGTAAAATTATAAGCTTGGTTCCCATAGATTTTTCTGTTTGTGAGTAAAACGGTTTTCAGTATAGAAACAAAATCAAGTTTTTCGCTATCTGAAAGGTCACCTACGTAATTTACGTGTCTTTTTGGCACTATCATCGACTCTGCAGTTATCCGGGAGCCGAATGGCGCGATGGCAAAGAAACTATTGTTTTCAGTAAGGATTCTTGCCCTTTCTGTTTCGTATATCTTCTCATAAAGACAAGTCCCGTGGTTTTCGTTATAACGTTTTGAAACCTCGGATTCTTTTTTTATTAATCCTATGATAACGGGCCAGGCCATTATCTGAGTATGAGGATGTCCAAGACTAGCTCCGCCTATAACGCCGTAATTTCTAAAAACTTGTACATATCTTATATAGCGTCTTCCATAGAGCGTTTCCTCTCGGTCTACAAGCACATTAACCCAGTCAATTAATTTTTCGGCGGGCATGGCTTCAAAAATGTCTGTGTGAACCGGGCTATCTATTACTACCTCGTTGTATCCATAGCCGCCTATGTGCTTTAAAAGGCCGTCTTTATCGATAGCCTCTCCAAAGGGTGTTGTTCCGGTAAGTTCAGGATATTTATTTTCTATAACTTTAATCTGCCATGGATCTCCGTATCTCATTATTTCTGTGGTCATGTAATCGTTACCACGCTCAAAAGGACATTTGGATACGTCCATTTTTTCTATAGTCTCTTCTTCGAGTTCTTTTGGCCTGTTGCTACGGCCGGGAGTCATTATGGCATAAATTCCGGTTCGATAGTCCTGTCTTATTTCGCTCCCAAAAAGATTTTGATTTTCCATCTGAATCTGGTATGAATAAATATCCTTTATAGGCGCCAGTTAAATAAAGCCCTTTCCAAATATGAAACGCCAAGACCTTCCGTTCTACTATTAAAGATGTTTTAGAAAACTTTAAATATTAAACTAAGCTCTATAGGTAATCGTATAAAGCGAGAAAATAATGAATTTAAACAAGCTTTTTGGAGGCACTATATGGCAGAAGGAATACAACCAATCTTTATTTTACCGGAGGGATATACACGTACTAGCGGTAAAGATGCGCAGAGAAATAACATAGCAGCGGCAAAAGCGATAGCAAATACCGTAAAATCTACTCTCGGCCCAAGAGGAATGGACAAGATGCTTGTAGACAATATAGGAGACATAACGATTACAAATGACGGAGTTACCGTTCTTAAGAACATGGAAGTTGAAAATCCGGCAGCAAAGATGATAGTAGAAGTCGCAAAAACACAAGAAGAAGAGGTCGGAGACGGCACAACAACGGCGGTTATAATAGCCGGTGAGCTTCTTAAAAGTGCAGAGGCGCTTCTTGATCAAAGCATACACCCTACTCTCATTGCAAGAGGTTATAAGATAGCTGCAAATGAAACTCAAAGCATACTAGATAAAATGAGCATAAAACTCGATATAAACAAGAAAGAGGACCTTGCAAAAGTCGTAAAGACAGCTACTATAGGAAAGAGCACCGGCGCCGATGAGCACATAGTAAACCTTATCGTGGATTCTATAAGGCACGTTAAGACTGCAACTGGAAGAAATGAAGGTGTAGATTTAGATGATATAAAGATAGAGAAGAAAGTTGGCGGCGGCTTAGGGGACTCCAAACTTGTAAAAGGGGTCATAATCGATAAAGAGAAAGTACACCCAGACATGCCGGACGTGGTTAAAGATGCTAAAATAGCGCTAGTAAACATGGCTTTAGAAATAGAGAAAACAAATGTAGACGCACAGATAAGAATAGAAAAACCGGAACAGCTTGGCGCATTTCTGGACGAAGAGGAGAGAATGCTAAAAGAGATGGTTAAAAAGGTGAAAGAATCGGGTGCGAATGTGTTGGTTTGTCAAAAAGGAATCGACGACACCGCACAACATTTCTTGGCAAAATCAGGCATACTCGCTTTTAGAAGAGTCTCTGAAAATGACATTAAGAAAATAGGTAAGGCAACAGGTGCAAAAGTAGTTTCTTCTTTGGATGAACTAGAAGGCGATGCTTTGGGCTCTGCAGGTGTAGTTAGGGTAGAAAAACTAGCCGGTGAAACTCTCGCTTTCATAGAGGAATGCAAGAATCCAAAGGCGGTAACCATACTGATAAGAGGCGGCACAGAGCATGTTATTGACGAAGTCCAGAGAGCAATAGAAGACAGCCTCGGTGACCTTCGCGCTGTTATAGAAGATAACGGTGCAATAGTCGCTGGTGGCGGCTCATGTGAAATGGAAGTTTCTAAGCAACTAAGAGAATTTGGCAAAAAGCTAGAGGGGAGAGAACAGCTCGCAGTAAACGCATTTGCAGATTCATTAGAGATAGTTGTAAAAACTTTAGCAGAAAACGCAGGTCTAGATCCGATAGACATACTAGTCGATATAAGAGCAGCACATCAGAAAGGTAGAGTATGGGCTGGCGTTAATCTATCTGATGTTTATAAACCGGCTGTATCAGACATGGATAAAGAGGGTGTTATAGAGCCTCTTAGAACAAAGAAACAAGCTATAAAAAGCGCCAGTGAAGTTGCTATAATGATATTAAGGATAGACGATATAATAGCAGCAGGAAAATCAGCAAACCAACCACCACCAATGCCTGGCGGCCCAGGCGGCTACGAGTAGATTATGTCAGAAAATAGCAGACCATTAGACTTATTGAATACCGCGAAAGGCAAGACGGTACTGGTAGAACTTAAAAACAGCCACGCTATAACTGGTAAACTAGTAGCATTTGATGTTCACATAAACGTGACCCTTGAAAATGCCGAAGAAAAAAAGGACGGCGAAACAATGAGAAAATTAGGTAATGTCTTCATAAGGGGAGACACTATCATCCTTATCTCTCCAACTGTATGAGTACAGCATCGATGGGGTTGCATAATAGAAAGCAACCACATGTTACGTGCAGACGTTGCGGTAAAGACTCTTATCTTAAAAGAAAACATTACTGTTCGCACTGTGGTTATGGCAAGACTGCGAAGCTTAGGGCATATTCTTGGATGAGTAAGAAC
>JASHWD010000099.1 GCA_030044235.1 Candidatus Parvarchaeota archaeon
TGTCCTATATTAGAATATTGCGATGAAGTAACTTTTATGTAATTTCCGCAGAAAAACGATGTTCCTGTCTGCAGATTGGGAAAACCGAGAGTAAAAGAAGTTTTTGAACCGTTTCCCTCCATAGAAACAAAATTAGCCTCCTCCACTATCGAGCTAGTTATAGTCGAAATCTGGTTTACATTAGAATTATTTGAGTAAGCGGAATAATAAACGAAAACATACGCCAAAAATACGGCGATTATGCTTAGTGCGATTCCTATAACAACTATGTATTCTGTAGTGAATTGGGCCCTATTATCTCGACTCATAATATTTTTATAAGCTTAAAATATTAATACTACTTTATTGATTTTAGCGCATGACATCCGAAATAACTCCGATTCACATACAACTAAAAAAAGGGGAAGTTGCAGATAGGGTATTGATAGCAGGAGACCCCGAAAGAATAAAAGAAATATCTAAGCTTTTAACAAAACCAAAATTATTGAACACTTATAGGTTTTTGGTTTACACGGGCGAGTACAAAGGAAAAAGAGTCACTCTGGCCTCCCACGGTATTGGCGGCCCGTCAGTCGCAATAGCGATAGAGGAGTTACATGCTCTCGGCGGCAAATCCTTCATAAGGTTAGGAAGCTGCGGTGGCCTTAAAAAAGGACAAAATTATGGCGACATTATTATACCCGATGCTGCCTATTTTAACTCCGGCGGCACAATAGGAGCTTACATAGAAAACTCAAAGTCACCAGCAACTCCAGACTTAGATCTTACTAAAAAGCTTGAAGAAAAGACAAAAGAAAAAGGCAGAAAATATTTCGTTGGTCCTATATTCTCAAGCGACGCGTTCTATAAAGAGTACGAACAGTTAGAAAAAATGAAATCGCTTAAGCTTATAGGGTTGGAAATGGAATGCGCGACTATATTTACGATAGCACACTTACGTGGTTTTAAGAGTGCGTCTCTTTTAATCGTAGTAGACAATCTAATCGAAGACGTCCCATTCTTACCCGTTCCAAAAATGCACGAGATGGCTAAAGAGGTAGCTGTGATAGCTCTTGATACTTTAGTTAATTTTGAATAGATATTTAATATAAGGTTACATAAAAAGTTGTGAAAAAAGATTTAAAACATAGATTACAAATCGCAGGAAAAACCACCGATCTTCGTGGCATTTATCTGCTTTTCTTGGGCTGGACAGTACTTGTAGTCTTAATGTCCGTAATCGATGCCTTTACGGTTGATCCGGACTTTAGGATTTCTGCTTGGTTAGTGCTTTTTTTCGCAAGCACAGTGTTCAGCGTTTGGCTGCTGCTTTTGTATCCTGGGCCGTATAGAGATAGGAAAATAACCGCGATTATATCTACTCTTTTCCTTTCGGGTCTTTTCTTGGGTGTTTACAACGCGGTATGGCAGATATGCATGGGAATAAAACAGAGTTTTAACGTTACGCCAGTGCCGCTTTATCCGTTTCCATTTACCGTTTATGCGCCCGAATGGTATGGTATGATGGCTGTAGGATTTTTCTTTATAGGTCTCTCTTTGTATCTCCTTCATCTTGAGAAGTACGTTTAATCTGCTATATATGTGGGAGAGAAACCCGCTAAAAAGAGCGTATTTTGCAAAAACGATAGCTTTATATACTCGTCTTAGTCAATATACCCTATATAAATCTTACTATGAAGGTAATCACAAGCAAATCAACAGCGAAATGCCCGTCGTGCGGCAGTAATTCAGTATTCTACGATAAATCGACCGGTGAGTCCGTATGCCAGAAGTGCGGTTATGTCCTAGAAAGTGACATGATTGATTATGGGAGAGAATGGCGTTCGTTTGAAGACGAGAGAGATGAAGGCAAAGGCAGAATGGGCTCTCCTTTGAGCTATGCAAAATACGACAAAGGTACTAGTACTGTAATAGGTAAAGCCAGCGAATCCATAAAACTTTCAAATTCAAACAGGCGTACTTTCTATAAACTAAGGAAATGGCAGCCAAGGATTTCTACGGCGTTCGAAAGAAACCTTAAATTTGCACTTACAGAATTAAGGCACGCAAGCAACAGACTACACGTTTCTAATGTTATACAGGAAGAGGCGGCAAAGATGTATAGAGAAGCAATAAGCCGAAGACTCGTAAGAGGAAGGTCGATGGAGAGCGTTATAGCCGGCGCATTATACGCTGCAGCAAGAAAATATCAGCGACCAATAACATTGGATGAGATATCCGAAACATTTAACGTCGAAAGAAAGGAAGTAGGAAAAGCTTATCGTCTTCTTTGCAGAGAATTAGGAATAAAGATATTGCCTACGTCTCCAAATGATTATATCTACAAATTTGCAGCAGAACTCAAAGTCTCGAATAAAACAGTAGCTGATTCCGTGAAGTTATTGAAGGAAGCAGAGGAAAAAGGGCTTACAAGCGGCAAAGGCCCGATGGGAATTGCAGCGGCAGTTCTTTATGTCGCGACCTTAATAAATAAGGAAAAAAAGACACAACGTGATGCGGCTAAGGCGGCAGGAATAACAGAGGTAACAATAAGAAACCGCTACAAGGAACTTTATCAAGCTCTAAACTTAAGAGAGAGATTTAAGATAGAGGAATAACCACATGACAGGCACGAGCTCGATATTAGAGACGCTCCTAGACTCTTACAAAGCTCACCGAAAGGACCAAACGACAAAAATTCAAGGAGAATGTCAGGAGTGCAAAAGGATATCAGACGCAGCACTGAAGCTGTACACGGACAACGAGTTAATAGAGCCACGAGACGCATTTCACGCAGCAATTCTACTACATCACGGCGTAGAAAATAAATATGTCCTAGCCGCAAATGAACTTTGTAGATATGCAATTGCTAGGCTCGATAGCAGCGATAAAGATATGCAAATGGCAAGATGGCTTTATGCGGCGTCTTATGATAGGATTCTTGTACACGATGGCAAACCTCAAAAGTTCGGTACCCAGTTCGTCAAAAATAAAGATGGCGTCTTCGAGTTAGCAACATCGATAGATCTGGCGACCACAGACGAAGAAAGGGCGTTATATGGTATCCCAACTGTAGAAGAGTCTTTGAAACGCTTATCTGCATCATATAAGTGAATTTTACATGGAGTTATTCCGGGAAGGAGCAATAAATTTTTACGCTGAGGATAAACAAACCAGGAAATCTAAAGTTTTCTTTAATCCGTCCAGAAATTTTGATAGGGATCTAAACGTTTTACTTTTCAACGCACTCGGCGCACACAATCTTAAAGGAATCGACCTTTTTGGAGGGAGCGGCATTCGAAGCCTAAGACTTTCTGCAGAAACGGATGCTTTCGATTTTTTTAAAATAAACGATCTAAAGACCAGCAAGACAATAAAGAAAAACGTTCTAAAAAACAAGGGCAAAATTAAAACTAAAATAACCGTTACGTCGCTCAATGCGCTAGATATCTATTCGATGCAGGAAGGATATGATTACGTTGATATAGACCCGTTCGGTTCACCGGTGAAATATCTGCTACAGGCAATGCCAAAAGTAAAGCGTGGCGGAATTCTAGCGCTTACCGCAACCGATACAGCCGCGCTGTACGGCAAGGCGAAAAAAGCATGCATGTTGAAGTACGGTTCAAGATCCTTAAAAACAGGTTATTTCAATGAGATAGGTTTACGTATACTAATAAAACGCGCAGAAGAAATAGCCAACTTTTACGAGAGGTCCGTCAAGCCTGTGTTTTTTGATGTTAGACACCACTATATCAGGGTTTATCTTTCTGTATCGAAAGCGAAACTTGACAGAGACATAGGCTACATTTATCAGTGCTCTAAGTGTCCAAATAGAGTAATTAAATTTTCTGAAATATGTTCATTTTGCGGTTCAAAAAACATAGAAGTAGGGCCGTTATGGCTAGATAGTCTATTCGATAAAAATTTAGTAAGCAAAATGTTTGAAATAGCTCAAGATGCGGACGCAAAAAAATATCTTGAAACGTTTAAACAGGAAAAAGACAGCGTTTCTTATTATACCACTACCGAGCTAGCCTCATATTTGAACATAAAAGAAAAGAAGATAGATTCCTTTGGTTCGAGAACGGTACTTAATGACAAGGGTTTTAGATGCGATTACGAATTCAAGAAATTAGTGGAAGAATATAAAAAATTATAGTGATTTTGCTTCTTTAGTTATCGCTTGTCCAGGCAATCCTCTCCTGAATCTTGCAACCACTCTTCCGTTGTCACCGTGGGCCCTTGTTATTACTCCCTTTATAGAATTCTTTGAAAAGCTTACTTCGACTTTTTTACCGATGTAACTTTTAGCTTCTTCTCTGTTCTTGACACCGTCTATTCTAAGTACAGCTTGCTGTAAGTTTTGGGTTTTTCTTCCTCTCCTAAAAGAAACTACTTTTATCGACATATCATTATTGTGGCACAGGTTTCATGTATTTATCCTGGGATTTATCAGCATTAGTATCCGCTGGTCTTAATAAATCTTTGTCTATGGCCGGTTTCGGTAATCCTTTCTTCTCCCTTAGCCGCTCTATTATACCAAGAACCTTGTCTACGACTTCTTTCGTCTCTCTCTGCTTTTTTGAGAATTCGTCACCGGTTACGCTTTTTAGTTCACCGTGGTCTATCTTCTTGAACCATTTTACTACGTCTTCAACTTTTTCAACGTCTTCTTTTGTGAGGACTCTCTCCTTTTCAACTGCTACAGCGAGAAGGTCTTTTCCTACCTCTTTAGGAACCGGTGGTAAATATCCATACTCCATTAATAGCGCCTGTCCAGCCGCGACAACAGCATTATAGAGGTCCAACGAGAGTTTATTTGTAAGTACATTTTCTGCCAGCATTATAAGCCCTTCTGCGTTTTCGATGTTTGAGTCTATAGATTCCTTTGTAGGTATTATGTTGCCAGTCTTGTAAAGCATCTGTATTGGTACAAAGTAACCTGTATCATATACTGCTACGCCGTCTCTAAGAAGAGTCAAAATAACCGGGTTCGGTTTTATTATAGATGCCCAGAATTCAGACAACGGATATGCCTGTGCGTGTATCTTATCAGAAAAATCCCTTGCAATCTCAGCCATTTTGGTAAAAAGTCTGTCTTTCAGCTGCTCCAATGTGAATTTTTGGATGTCGGTATCGTCCACTATGAAAGCTACGTCTATATCGGAGGTGCTCGTTACCCCCGTTTTGGTCTTCGAACTGCCGAATATTATTATCGATTTTATATATCTTCTAAAAAGACTAAGGACCCTCAAAAAATAGGCTCTTATGCTGTTTGCATCCTTTGCGGGCAATAACTTGTTCAGGGTATCGAAGGATAAGCCGGCAAGCTGTCCAGGCGGTTCTACCTTCTCGTTTTTGCCCTCTTCCCCGACCTCCATCCCAACGAAAGAGCCGATATAGTCTACGCGTTCGTTTAGTTCGTCTATCTTGGCCGATAGCGCGTCTATCGTCGAAAAAAGCCTGCTAAGTGATGATTCAACCGGGTTCACATTCTCTGTTTGATGCATAAATTACCTCCTAATCTTATTCTATCTTATTTAAGACTTGCGATTGTTTATATATATATCATTACCGGTCAAATAATTGATATGAACATAGCGGAACTTGCGAGGTACGAGAAAATAATAACCTCCGGTGACGAAAACAACGCCAAGAAGTGGATGGAGGAGTTAAAGCTCAGGGCCGTCGGTCTGAATACCAGACATTATTCCAATAAGATATCAGAACTTAAGCTTGCCACAAAAGAGCAACTGCCGGACATAGGCCTTGCAGGCGACCCGGACGGGCACACCATCTCGATAGACGTAGATGCGTATCAATTCTACTCCGAATACGCGATGCTGAACCAGGAAATAAGGGCGATGGGTTATACCGACAGGGTCAAGACAGCGGAGTACGTAGAACCGGCCGCAGTTTCGAACCTCATGACGATGGTTTTCGAAAAGAGAAAGTCGTTCGAGGATAGGACCATGCAGCTTCTCGGCAGCGTAAACACCGTCGTAAAATCCGTCATAGCTATAACGTACGAACTGAAAGAACTCGATAGGAACCTTTCTTTCTACGACCTGTTAAAATCAAAGGACCAGAACAAAAGGGAGGCCGCAGAACTCGCTCTAAAAAGGGTCTTTGTAGACAACGTCGACGCCAGAAAAGGGGGTGCGAGCCTTGCCAGGCTGTCAGGAAGCTATCAGCAGGGACAGGGTGGCGCAGCTTTCAAAGACCTGATGGCGGTGTTTTATTCGATGAAAAGTCTGAAGGACGTAGAAGCGATGCAGAAGAACGAACAGTACAAGAGCATAATAAAGAACAGGTATGTAGAATACGAGCAGTGGAAGGGCATAAACGAAAAAGACCTGCGCAACAGGCGCGATATGCTTCTGCAGTATCTCCGCAGTCAATACGCTTCGTTTAAATTATATTCTAAATGGGCAGCGGAGTCCCTCACTATCCTTAAAAGAATAAACCTGTCC